>JAYTTR010000515.1:0-3956 GCA_043744935.1 Gemmatimonadaceae bacterium | reverse complement strand
CGTACGACGCGCCGGCGGACTCCGCGCTATCGCTGGCGCCAACACGCGACAATCTCATCGTCGTCAACGGTGTCGCGAAAGCATACGCGATGACCGGTTGGCGCATTGGATGGTCGATTGCACCGATTGCGGTGTCGAAGGCGATGACCGCGTTTCAGTCACACACGACGTCCAATGCTGCGGCGGTCTCGCAATATGCTACCCTGGCGGCGCTGACACAGCGTGACGAGGCGGAGGCGGCGATCAGTCACATGGTTGGTGAGTTCCACCGTCGCCGTGACGCGGTGCTCGAAACGCTCCGCGCCTTCCCGCGAGTCACATATATCCATCCCGCTGGCGCATTTTACCTGTACGTCAACGTTGAAGGATTCGAGGGGGCGGCGGATGCTGGTGGTGCGTTTGCACAGCGCGTGTTGGAGCAACATGAGGTGGCGGTGGTGCCGGGAAGCGCGTTTCTTACGCCCGGATGGATTCGCGCCAGCTACGCCACGAAGCAGAGCATCGCCGTTGAAGGCGTTCTTCGCATTGCACGATGTCTCACGGAGGATCGATGATTACGACGATCGTGTTAGTACAGGCCGATCCCAAACACATTCCGGCGTGCGGCGCGGCGCTGGCCGATATACCTGGGGTGAGCGAAGTCTATTCGGTATCGGGTGCGTGGGATCTCGTGGCCATCTTGCGTGTGCCGGATCTTGAGCGCATTGCCACGGTGGTCACGGAAGATTTCGCGAAAGTTCCCGGCATTGTTCGCACGCAAACACTCACCGCATTTCGTGCGTACAGCCGCAACGATCTCGAGCAAGCGTGGGACATCGGCGTCGAGTGATGCGCGGACGCGTTGTCAACCCTGACAGCGCGTCCGATCGTAGCGAATCGACTCCGTCCACACGTCGTTTTTATAGTGAAGACCAATCGTGTACAACGGAGCAATTTTTGGCGCGCTGACACCGCGTAAGCCAAACAGTAATTCCGCTTTGCCGTCGTTATCCGTATCGATGAAGTCGAGCCATTGGTAACGCGGCGGTGTTTTCATGTTGCCGAGCGTGGTGTATTGAAAGGTCACCTTGTAACCAAACCGCGCGTTGTTGAGCACGAGCACGACTTGCCGTGGTCGCTCGCCCTGTGCCATGACCGAGTCTGCAACGACCTCGGGATCGTCGAGCATCAGGACAATTGTTGGCTTGTCACTCGTACCGGTACTCACGAGATGGATCTCGCGCGTGTAGCGCGACAGGAGGGAGATCGGAACGCCTGTCGACGGTACGATCAGATTGGTCGCACGATCCAAGGCTTCTTGCAACTCAGACGATGAGAGTCCTGGCATCGGTTGCACGGCGGGCCGCGCACCGGCGATGAGCAACCGCGTGCCAGTGGGCACTGTTGCCAGGCCGCCGGGCACCATCACCTGGCATCCAGCCATCGAGTCAAGCGCGGGCTTGCCCGTTTCCCAATGGCCACGAATCAAGGCTGCGGTTCCCGCCACACGCCCATCATGGATTGCGTCGAGCGTACTGCCCTCATGCAGGTAAATGAGATCGAGATAATGCCAGCCTCGATTGCCCATGCGCAGTATTTGAAATCCCTGCGCACCAATCGTGGCAATCGGAATCACCTCGTCGCCCGCCTTGGTATGCAGCGACCGAAACAAGAGCGTGGGCTTACTCGCAATCAGCGTGCTGTCGCGCACCCATTGTCCGTCGGTGACCTCGTCGTTCGGCACAGACAGCGCGGCTTTCAGTCGCTCGTTACTGCACGCGCCCGCGAGCAGCAGCATCGTCACAAGGGTGAAGAGCGGTCGAGTACGAAGGCGCAACACCGGTCCGAAGCGGATCATCGACACGTTGGGATGAGAGTGAAAATCAGTTGCCGAAAGCTACTGTGCGGTCAAACGTTGTGACTGACGGGTGCGACCGCTACCCTCCGCTTTGTGCATGACGCGCGAGTTGCCCCCTTCGGTCACGATTCCGCCAAACCGACGCTGCCTGTAGACATGGAAGACATTGCAGAGGTTGCGCCGTCGTTCCGAACTGCGCTGCGTGTCTTGCGACCGATTGTCGGAGATGCGGCCATCCACGCCGCGGGCACCGCGCCGTTGCTGGAGCGCGCGCAACGACGCAGCGATCCACCTGCCGTTTCTGCGTGCGACGCGGTTGAAGCACCCGGCGCACGACGCGTGCAGCCCGCAAGTGCTCCTGCCGTCGCGGCCTTTCTCGACGGGATTCAGCGGAGTCGCGTTGTTGGGCATGTGCGCGGATCGCCACTCGTGTTTGGTAGCGTTGCGGCGGTCATCCGACAGCGCGAACATCGCCGCCTCGACACGTGGGATGCGCCGCGCGTGCAACATGCGCTGTACGCGTCGCGCCGGGATATTGGCGACGACACGTGGTCGCAACTGGAGGCGTCGGGACTATCCTTGCGCGACGCTGCCGAGGACAATACGGCGAGCGATATGCTGACACATCCGCTGGCGGTACGCGGTTGGGCGCTCGAACAGATCGCCAATGAACGCGAGCGATTGGAGCGCGCGCTCGCGGCCGAATGGTGCCGTCGAGAACAGCGCTGGCTGTGGATTGACGGCGGTATTTCTGGTAACCCCGCCGTGGACGATCATGCCACGGCATTTGGTGTCGTGAAATCACACCGCACATTGTATGGCACGCCCTCCGTCCTGCGCACCGTCCTGACGTTACGCGAGGCGGAACGGTCGCCGGCATTCCTGGTGGTGCATCGCGCACGCCGGGCCGTCGTCAGCTGGTATTTGCGTTTACGGGAGACGGCGAGCGGCGACCCGTTGCACGGCCTTGTCCGTGTGGAGGTTGCGCCATCGATTGCCGTGCGCGACGCGCTGCAGCTGGACGATCACACGCGCGAGATCATTGGCTCGCAGGCCACGCTGCTGTCGTCGTGGATTCTCGCCGAGCGTCGTCCACTCTCGCTTCCGGACCCACGATGGGATACGCTCACCTACGGCGTGCATGCGTGCGAGATGTATCTCAAAGCGCTCGTTGGCTCATGAACCGTTGCGTTCTCTTCACCGTCTTCCGCGGTCTTCTGTGATTCTGACACCCACGTCCGACATCTCGCGCGATCCGATTGGCCGCGTCGTTGCGACTGAACGCAAACCCAATACACCGCACGAGTTTCATTTCTGGACGGCGCTCGATGCTCCGATTGGCATTGGCACCATTGTGCGCGTTGAAGGAACCGTGCCCGTCGGACTCTCGGTGCCGCGCGTCTTTGGCGTAGTCATGGAGGGTTTCAGCTACTCCGATCTACAATCGCCGCTCCATGATGTGCTGGGTCACGATGGTCGACCGGAGGGCGGAGCCTTCGCGGCCACCGATCGCACCGAAATTCGACTCTACACGGCGCACGTCTTGCGGCACATCCCCGAGGAACCGTTGCAACCGGTGCCACTTGGCACCGTGTTTCTCGCGGATGACGCCGATGTCGCGGTCGCGTTGCGTATGGATGGATATATCGTCGGAGAAAAACGCACCGGAATTCCCATCGGCATGTATCGCGCTGGTGGCATGCGTTCACCGATCTATCTGGACGCCGATTTTCTCGTGGGGCCAGAGGCGGCGCACTTGAATATTTCGGGCGTGTCGGGCCTTGCCACGAAAACGAGCGCAATCGAATGGGTGTTGCAGTCCATTTTCGCGCACTTCCCGGCTCATCGCGGATCGGTTGCTGCGGTGTGTTTCAATGTGAAGGGGCCTGACCTGTGCTTTCTCGATCAACCGGGGCGCATCGAAGACGCAGATCGCGAGATCTACGAATTGCTGGATGTCCCGGCCGAACCATTTCGCGATGTGAAGTACTATGCGCCGTACACGCCGCGTGGACTGGCACTCAACACGTTGCGTTCGCATCCCGATCTCGTCGGCAATGTTGAACCACTCACGTGGGGGCTCAGCGAAGTCCTGCAGTTTGCAGACGTATTGTTGAAC
>JAYTTR010000514.1:0-3959 GCA_043744935.1 Gemmatimonadaceae bacterium | reverse complement strand
TCTCCGGAAATTTCCACCCGGCCTCTTTCAGTTTCGAGAGGTCCATCGTTTCAAGATCCATCACCAACTTGCCAGTCAGTCCGTCACGAAGCTGCACGCGAGGCACCGTATCCACGCGAGATGAGAGGTCGACAATGAACTTCTGATTTTTCGATACACTCGATGTGTGATTCGCATTGCCGACATCCAGGAGCGACAGACTTGCATCAGCCAAATTCACACGATACAAATGCTGATTGTACAAATTCTCACCCACCTCGCGGCCTTCGCCACGGATCCACGCAATGCCTTTGATGCTGTCTACCGAAACGACAGCATCCGCACGCCATTCGCCCGACGTCAATTGACGCTTCAGTTTTCCATCATAGCTGTAGAGATAGTAGTGTCCCCATCCATCGCGCTCGGAGAACCATATAAAATCGCCACCGGTTTTTACATAGATAGGCGCCTGCGGTTCGAGCGATCCCGTCTCACCCTTTGTGTCGCTCAGCAATACGGTGCTTTTCCCCGTCGTGATATCGAGTTCAACAAATTCGATATTTCGCTGCAACCGATCCCGACGCACGACGCGCATCACGGTGCCTGTTTTCCCCATCCAGTATCCTTGGCCCACGGGTGATCCCGGAGCGGCACCAGCACCGCCTGCACCACCGCGACCGCCGCCAACGCCCACCTGCCCCGACGCCACAATGCGTTGATCTTTCCAATGATCGAGCGGCGCTCTCACGGCCGCTTTATCGCCACGCACGTACGTCCAGATTTCCGGCTTGGGAATGCTATCTTCACCCGGCATCGGATACGAATATTGCATGAGCGTCGGACGCGGCTCCGTAAGCGAGCGCACGAGATACATGTCCTTCACACCGCGCGTATCGGTGCGCGTAATGTGAAACGCTTTCGAATCAAGCGACCACGTCAGCGCCGGACGTGACGGACGCAGCGCAGCGGCGACTCGATCAGTTTGATCGTCCTGTTGCTGTTGTTGTCCTTGCGTACTGTCCTGGACTCCGCCCGCACCACCGCGACCACCATTGGCGAAACTGAATTTCTCGAAACCCTCTTTCGTGATTTGTACCGTGTCACCTTTGGCCTTGTCCACCAAAAACAAATTGTGACTTTTTGCAAACACATAGGCCGAGCTATCGGGCGACCAATTGCGCACGTCCGGTGGTGTGGGACCTCGACCGCCAACCGGTGGCACCGCACCGCGTCCGCCACCGCCCGCTCCACGACCGACGGCGAGCGTCACGTCAACTTCTTCGTCCTTCGTCATCAATGAGTCTTGCACGCCGCGATAGAGCCCCAGACTGGTGAGCATTTCGGTCGCGAGCACCCAATCATACCGCGTACTGTCGATGGCGAAACGCAAATGCTTGTGATCTTTCGTGATGTTGACGAGGGTAAATTGATCATTCAGCGCGTACGCCTCAATGGCTTTCTTCCGCAACACCGTCAGTTGCGCGGCCATTTTTCCATGATTGAACAATGGTTTTTTCACGCGTGTGGCCGCGTTCACCAACCACCAATGTTCGCCGGTGTGGTCGCGCCAATTGTAGAACAGCGAATCGGTTTCGCCAATCCAGCGCGGCGTAATTGTGGCGCTGAACGTCATGGTACGCATGTTGGCCGCGCTAAACTTGTCGTACAGCGCCCAATTGGCTTTGGGTGCGAGCGGATGCGGCTCAAGCACCTGCGCGTGCGCGATCGTCGCCGTCAACGCGAGGGTAGCGAACGTGCTACAGATGCGGCGGCCGACGGTCACACGATGCGCCGTATATGACATTCTGCAAACTCCAGCAAGGGAAGACCGACGTGGCCGGTGCTCGACACGACCATCCGAGCTAAAACGCACTAGCGGGGCGAGGTGTTGGCGATCAGCCTCCGGCTGCATGTTCACGCCTGTACGATCCTCGCTCATTCTCGTGTTACACACGCGGTCGACTCCCATTTCAACGAGTGTTTTATGCATCTTCGATTCGCCTTTGCCATGCTCTGCGTGCTGCCATCCGTTGTCGCCGCGCAACAGCCGCAGTTTCTCCAGCCATTTGGACCAACCACATATCCGTTCTCACCGGCAGTGCGTGTTGGCAACATGCTGTATCTGGCAGGACAGATGGGCACCAGTCGCGACGCTACGGGCGGCCTTGTGCCGGGCGGCATTACAGCAGAAACCACGGCCGCAATGAACAACATTCAAGACGTGCTGCAAAAATCTGGTTCCGACATGGCGCACGTCGTGAAGTGCACGGTGTTTCTCGCCGACATGAAAGAATGGCCGGCGATGAACGACGTGTACAAAACGTTTTTCAAGAACGGAAAATATCCAGCACGGAGCGCCTTCGGTGCGAATGGACTCGCGCAAAACGGACGCATCGAAATTGAATGTCTCGCGGTCGTGAAGTAACGGCATGCGACGCTGACGTAAAACGCTCCGGACACCGCGTGTGCGATGTCCGGAGCGGTACAGTGGGCACGCACACCAACGTTAGTTTTTCGAAACGGTCAGCCCGGTGACGGTGGCTTCCGTGTTGTGCGCGAAGCGGATGCCGTACACGCCGTCTGTGGACTTTAGTTTGCCTGCGGATACGAGCGTCGCCTTGTCGTACGAGCCAACGACGGTACCGTTGATGGCGCACTCCACTTTGTCACCCTTCACCGAGACCGCGATTTCCTGCATGACCGGCGCGCCCTTGCCCGCGGCAATATGCACCGCCGGATTGGCCTCGCCGCCGCCGTTCACCTTGAACGGCGCCGGACCCATACCGCGCACGATGAATTTTCCATCGCCGTACGCCGCGCAGTACAAATAGCTCTGGGTTTCGGTACCGAGGTCGTTGCCGCCAATGACGATGCCGTACGGATGCGGATGGTCGTTCAGACCCATGTACTCCTTCTCGTTGAACGTCGCCTTGACGGTGTAGTTGCCGCTGGCCTTGTTGGCCGGGTTCCAATACGTCACCGCGGGACCCGTCGTGACCTTCAACATCTTGCCTTCCATCGACAACTTCGAGTTGGCAAGCACTTGTCCAGCTTTCTCTTCCTTCGCATCGATCTTTCCCGCCCAGCCAGCAGCCGTAATGCCACCGCCAGCAACCTTGCGAGACGATTCCTGATTGACGACCTGCGCCGACGACAAACGTGGTAGCAACAGCATGGCAGCAACCGCAACTGCAGACGCGTGGAAATAGCGCATAGCAAACCCTCTCTGTGAAGTAAGTTGCACAACGATGACGGTAGGTATCCGACGGGGGGCGCGAACTGCTTCCATAATATCCCTGCGGAGCCGCCGTCGGCTATCCCACAGTTCTCACCACCGCTCCTTCAAACACCACACACGTGAAGAAATTCCAGCGGCTCGACGACGCCATAGCACCCGACGGCACGGTGCTCACGCTGTTCGAGCATGATGGCGCCTATGTGATTCGCGTGAATGGTGTGGAGCTCATGTCCACACGTCGGCATCATTCGGAAGACGCCTTGGCGCACGCGGTGTGCGAGCCACTCGCGGCAACGCGGGACGCGCGTGTGCTCATTGGAGGTCTTGGCTTGGGCTTCACACTCAAAGCGGCGTTGCAAACGCTGGCGCCCGACGCGCGTGTCGTCGTGGCAGAACTTGTGGCCAAGGTCATCGAATGGAATCGGAACGCGGACTACGCGTTGGCCGCCGACGCACTGCGTGATCCGCGCGTTGAGATGCGCCACGTCGATGTGTGGCGTGTGCTGCGTGAACACCCGAATGCGTTTGACGCGATTGTGCTTGACGTTGACAACGGCGCCGAGTCACTCACCACGAAGGGCAATGCCAAGTTGTATCGCAACACGGGCATTCACTTTGCAATCGCGGCGCTTCGACCGGGGGGTCGCATCGCGTACTGGTCGGCCACCGATGACATCGCGTTTGAAACGTCCCTGCGGCACGCGGGACTCGATGTGACCGTCACTCGGGTGCGCGCGCATGC
>JAYTTR010000513.1:0-3959 GCA_043744935.1 Gemmatimonadaceae bacterium | reverse complement strand
GCGTCTTGTCGCACATCGATAGTGCGGAGATTGATGCGGTGATCACCGACCAGCAATTTTCCGATGGCGACGGCTTGCGACTGCTTGACGCTTTGCAGCGCGAATATCCGAACACTATCACGGCGATGCTCAGCACTCCAGGTGACCCGTATTCGGCGGCCGAAGCGTTTGCGCACGGTGCCACGGATGTGTTGCGCACGTCTGGTGATCGCCATGAGTTAATCGCCTTTCTCGCACGTGCCGAGTCATTGCGTGCGCTCGCGAACGCGGAGGCTGCGCCGGAGCCTGCAACAGCAAGCCACTTTCACGGCATGTATGGCAGCAGTGATGCGCTTCGCGAAACGGTCCGGCTCATTCGGCGTGTTGCACCAACCGATGTGACGGTGCTTGTCACTGGCGAGAGCGGCACCGGGAAAGAATTAGTCGCACGCGCGCTCCATGAAGAGAGCGCACGACGGCATCAACCGTTTGTTGCGCTGAATTGCTCAGCACTGCCTGCTGAGTTGGTCGAGAGCGAATTGTTTGGACATACGCGCGGCGCATTTACGGGCGCCGTGAAGGATCGCGGTGGTCTCTTCGAAGCAGCACACGGCGGCACGCTGTTTTTGGATGAGATCGGTGATCTGGGGCCCCTCGCACAAGCCAAGGTGTTACGCGCGCTGGAAAGCGGTGAAGTGATGCGTGTTGGTGCCACCCGTTGCACGCACGTGGACGTTCGCGTCATTGCGGCGACCCATCGTCCGTTGGACGAGATGGTGGCACAGGGCAAGTTTCGTGAGGACCTGCTTTATCGCCTGAAAGTGATTCCGCTCGCATTGCCGCCGCTGCGGGATCGCGTGTCGGATATCCCGCAATTGTTGGAGCATTTTGTGCAATTCTTTTCGCAACGCCATGGTGTGGCGATCCGCGCGTTTGACCCGGCGGCTGAAGCCGCGCTGCTCGCATATGCCTGGCCGGGCAATGTGAGAGAATTGCGTAACGTGATCGAAGGCGCATTGGTGATGGCGGACGGTCCAATGATCACTGTCGCCGATTTTCCAGCGAGCGTTACGCAGCACAGCCTCACGGAATTGTCAATCGGGCATACTGACGATGCGCAACAGCAGTTGATCGACGCAACGGATCTTCCGTTTGTCGAAGCGCGCGAACGTGCACTTCGGGCGTTTGACCGCGCTTTCCTTACCGCTGCGTTGGCGCGCAATGGTGGTAACATCGCGCGGACCGCTCGGGCGCTGGGATTGCATCGCCAATCGTTGCAAAAACTGCTTGTACGACGTGAGCTCCGTGTCTCGAATGAAGGTCGCGACGCAACACTTTAGCGAATAATTTTGCTCAACACTTGAGCGTCAAACCCAGTTACGATTGGATTCGTCAAACGCCGTACCCCGGGGTTAATTCCCTCTGACGTTTGGCGTTCCTCGTAATTGGAGATTTCATGCACATCGAGTTTCATGGCGCAGCGCGGGAAGTGACGGGCTCCTGTCACATCGTGCGCGTGGGAGCGAAGTCCATCCTGCTGGATTGCGGGCTGTTTCAGGGACGGCGCGAGGACAGTCGTGTCAAGAACCTGCGATTGCCGATGCCGGTCGACGACATCGACGCGATCATTTTGTCGCACGCGCATATCGATCACGCGGGGCGATTGCCGTTTCTCGTCAACCACGGGTTTCGCAAAACCATTTGGGCGACCGCAGCAACGCGCGATCTCTGCGCGGTCATGTTGGCGGATTCGGCGCACATTCAGGAACAAGACGCTGCGTTTCTTGCCCGCAAAGGGCGCGCGCATGCCGAACCCCTGTACACGATGCGCGATGCCACGCGTACGCAGGAGTGCATGATCGGCACTCCGTACCACAAATGGTTTGACGTGGCTGACGGAATACGCGCGCAATTCACCGATGCGGGACACATTCTTGGTTCGGCATCCGTTGTACTCGAAGCACGCGAAGGCGATACGATGCGTCGCCTTGTTTTTAGCGGTGACATCGGGCGCGCGGGATTGCCAATTATCCGCGATCCTGAACCACCAACTGGTGGTGCTGACGTCATTCTCTGCGAATCAACGTACGGCGATCGCGATCACGCCTCAGTGGAGGGTGCGCGTGAGCAGTTGGGGCGCATCGTCCGCGATACGGTAGCGCGCGGTGGCCGTGTGATCATTCCGTCGTTTGCCGTTGGCCGCACGCAAGAATTATTGTACGACCTGCATGCGCTGCACAACGAAGGAAAAATTCCAACGATTCCAATCATTGTTGACTCGCCGTTAGCAATAAACGCTACAACCGTCTTCGAGATGCACCCCGAGGTGTATGACCGTAGCGAGGAACTAATCACCACAACACCAGATCTCTTCGCGTTTCCGCTCGTGCGCTTTACCCGCGATGTGACCGAATCGAAATCGCTGAATACCGAGCAAGGGCCGATGATCATCATCGCCGCATCCGGGATGGTCGAATCCGGGCGCATTCTGCACCACCTCCGGACCGGTGCAAGCGATCCACGAAACACGGTGCTGATCGTGGGTTTTCAAGCTGAAAACACGCTGGGTCGACGCATCGTCGAGCGACAACCCACCATCAAAGTGTTTGGTGAAATGGTGCCGCTTACCGCGCAGGTCGAAGTACTCACGGGCTATAGCGCGCACGGAGACCGCACGGATTTGCGTCACTGGTTGGATGCGGTGCGCGATGGTGGTGCCGCGACTGGACGAAGTGCCCCAGCCGTACACCTTGTTCATGGTGAGCCCACGGCGCAAGACACATTCATCTCGGCGCTGCAGACGGCGGGCTACGCGGTGGACGCACCCGAGCCAGGCGCCACTCGTCCTCTCTGATGTAACCGAACGCGTAGAGCCGATGTTCGGGCGTTCGTGATGCGCTCGCGATAGTTTGCCCACTATGTCTCGCGTTGTCACGCGCCGCGTCAGTCGCGCGCTCGCCGTCCTGTTATCCGGATGGATCCTGTGTTTGGTGGCAATCGTCGCGTGGTCTATGCGCGACGACAGTGGCTCTGCCGACGCCATTATCGTGATGGGCGCCGCGCAATACAGCGGACGTCCGTCACCTGTGTTGCGTGCTCGACTTGACCACGCGCTCGATTTGTGGCGTGACGCACGGGCCACGCGCATTGTACTCACTGGCGGGCGACACGTCGGCGATTTGATTAGCGAGGCCGAAGCCGGTCGACGATACGTGGTACGCCGTGGTGTGCCAACACAGCAAGTCTTGCTAGAAGCGTTTGGACGAACGTCGCTCGCCTCGATGCACGGTGCATCGTCACTGTTGCACCGTGACTCCATAACCGGGCGTCCGCGCGTGCTCCTCGTGAGCGATCCATTTCATATGTTGCGCCTTGATGTGCTCGCGCGACTGCACGGATTGTCGCCCATGTTGTCACCGACTCGGACAAGCCCAATCTCCGCCAATCGCTCTGTTGCCATGGAGTATATCCTGCGTGAATCCATTGCCCTGCCAACGGATGTTGCCGTGCTCCTCTGGCTCCATCTCACAGGACACAGCGCCGAGTTAGTGGCGGACGGGTAAAAGGTGCGCCGCCGTTGCTACGGTTGGCGGCGCACCTCGCATCAGTCTTTCTTGCTTGACGGACGTATCAGCGTTTGGTTGCCGCGCGAATCAACCACCTTGAGCGGAATGTCGGCGATGTCGTTCTCCAACGAAACGACCAGCTCGGCGTCCTTGCGCAGCGCAGAGGCCAGCGAGAACGGATCTGCGTTGCTGATCAAGACTTGATACCCCAGATCAGCGAGCGATGCGGCGGTGACTTTACTGAGCGGCATACCGCCCGCCCGCGCATATCCCTGCATCAGCTCGCGACCAAACACCGTGGCGCGCCAATGTGAATCACGGGTGCCCGCGCCGCCGGAGTTTTCGACAGGGACTGCGATTCCCGTATAAAACGAGCCCGGAAGGTTGGCGAATTCTGCGCGAGCGCGCACGCCA
>JAYTTR010000512.1:0-3960 GCA_043744935.1 Gemmatimonadaceae bacterium | reverse complement strand
AGGATACGATGACGCAACACGGGCCGTGCGAGCGCGCGAATATCGTCGAAGCTCGCGTTCGCGCGTCCCTGCAACAACGCGCGGGCTTTGGCACCCAGTACGAGCGCCTGCGCTGCACGCACGGATGCGCCATACGACACCCACTGCCGGATAAAGTCAGGCGCGCTCTCGCTGGGACGCGACAATCGCACGAGCTTCACTGCATAGCGTGTCACGGCATCCGCGATTGGCAGGCGCCGCACCACACGTTGGAATGCAAGGATCTCATCGCGCGATACCACCGGCTGAATTGCGCTGGCTGGCAGCGCAGTGGTCGCGCGCACAACGGCGACTTCGTCTTCCTCTGGCAAATAGTCCAGCATCACCTCAAGCATGAACCGGTCAAGCTGCGCTTCCGGCAACGGATACGTGCCCTCGAGTTCGATCGGATTTTGTGTGGCAAACACAAAAAACGGCGCTTCGAGATCGTACGTGCGTCCTTGCACGGTGACCTTGCGCTCTTGCATAGCCTCCAACAGCGCAGCCTGCGTTTTCGGCGGCGTGCGATTGATTTCGTCGGCCAACAGCACATTCGTGAACACTGGCCCGGGCATAAATGCCAAACGACGATGTCCGGTTGTCGGGTCATCCTGAATAACGTCCGTACCCGTGACGTCCGACGGCATCAAATCGGGTGTGAATTGAATACGCGAGAATTTCAGGTCGAGCGCACGCGCCAGCGACGAGATCAGCAGCGTCTTGGCGAGACCCGGCACGCCCACCAGGAGACAGTTGCCGCCCGCAAAAAGCGCAATCAACGCCTGCTCAACAACAGTCTCCTGCCCAACAATGACTTTGCGCAGTTCACGCGTAATGCGCTCGCCCGCACTCTGCAGGCGATCAGCAAGGACACCGTCGTCGAGACGATCAAGGTCGGCCAACGTATCAGCGCCGACGGAAAGCGGAATGGCAGTCAAGCGGTTCCTCGGTTCAGCGGGTGAATATCTGCATGATGAACGCGCGTATTGGTGTCTTCGCTCACGGCCTGGCTCCGGCGCTTCCCTTGCCACGCAATTCCAACAACAGCGACTGCGCCTTCTCAAACGACGGTGCCAGTTCCAGCAGTTGTAAAAGTTCGCGACGCGCGCCGACAGCGTCACCTCCTGCTGCAAGCGCCTTTGCAAGCTGGTAACGCGCTTCCATGAGGTCGACGGGATGCACCGCAATCACCGCACGGCGTTCACGAACGGCCAATACGAAGTCCGCGCGCTTCGCCGCCAGTGTTGCGAGTCGTACATGCACGCTGACGTCATACGGAGAAATCCAAATGAGCCGATTGAGAGCGGCCATCGCGCCAATATCATCGCCCCGCTGCTCTCGCAAATCGGCCTCCAGCATATTGGCCTCCCACGCGGTCTCGTTGCGCGATGTGATCTGCGCCAGACTTGCAATGGCGGACGCCGTATCGCCACGATCTTTGGCCAACGTCGCCAAGTACCAATTCGGCCCGTCAGCGCCGGGATAGGTTAGAAACATCGTGCGCGCCTGCTCAAGCAACACGCGCGCTGAATCACGTTGTGCCACCGTCCCCTCTACCAACGCAACCGCCGCACGCATCGTGGTGATAAACGCACCGCCAATCGGTGAATGACCATCACCCGGTGTCACCGCACGCAACGGCGCGGCAAATCGTATCCGCATCCATGCATCAAATCGCTGATCCACTTCCTCGCTGCGCAATCCCAACACTTTCTGGAACACCGACGCCGTCTCCAGCCCATCGCGGTACGCAACGAGCATCGCCCGCAATGCGCTCGCACCCTTCAACTCTTCCACCATTTCGCAGAACAACGACGCCTGGAAATAGCTGAACATTGTTTCTTCAGGGAAACGTGGTCGCAAGAATCCGTCATTGAGCTGACTCATCGGACGCAACGAATTACTCCCAAGCGCCGAGATATACGGGAGCGTTGCCTCGGCACCCCATCCGCGCTTTGTTCGTCGCTCCTCCAACACAGACATGCCTTCCGAGAGCCAACGCGGCACACGATGCTCCGACGCACCGAGCGTGAAGGCATGCGTCAATTCATGCCACGCGGTCGACCCCCAATTAAATGCCCCACGTTCACGCGCACTCGGCGTATCCATCGCCAACAAACTGCCGAAGCTGACACCCAATGCCCCCAGTCCCGTGAGACCAACGCTACGCACCGAAAAGTCTGCGTGTTGCCGATAGAATTCCAGTCGCACCGGCGTTGGCGGTTTGTATGCGTACCGGATCGCCAGCGAGTCGAACGCCTCTTGCAACAACGGGATGATGTACATCGACAGCACCTCCGCTTCCTCCGCTGGCGCCACGACGCGAAACACGCCCTGATCAATCGTGCGGAAACCGCGCAACTTGTCGAGCAAGTCGAGTGTGTTCTTGTGCCACAAATTGAACGGATCGAGCGCAAAGGCACGATCCAGCGACTGCTTGCCTTCACTCATCAAACCGACACGCAACTGATTCGTACCAAGCACGCCGAGCGCGCGCACCGACGACGAATCAAACGTCACCGCTTGCTGCGCAAGACCGATTGCGTCAGCATATCGACGTTGACGTACGGCGGCCTCAGCCAGCTCTCGGTAAAAATCCGACGGACGCGGCTGCAATCGCGTTGCTGCCGCGCGCGCCTGCCGAAACGTTGTGGAGTCACCAGTCAGCCATGCGGTCGCACCGAGGAGGGACCACGCGGGCATCGACGCCGAATCCACCGCGAGCGCCCGACGCGCAAGCACCGTGGCCGAATCGTACAACTCAGCGTCAAGCTGCATGCGCGCCACCAGCACCAATGCATCGGTGAGTGCAGGATTTGACGTCAAGCTGCGACGTACCGTTGCCAGCGCCGTTCCCTTGCCTTCGAAGTCTTCGATGCGCGCCATACCGAGCAACGCGCGCGCATCATTCGGTGCACGTCGCAGCACCGTTTCGTACGACGTGCGCGCATCCGGTGCGTTGTACTTTTCGAGGAAGAGATCACCGGCGCGTCGCACCGCATCGAGATTTGTTGAATCGACAGCCGCGGCCGCATCGAACGCGGCCAATGCCCGCCGCGCTGCTTCCGCATCGCCCGACATGAGCACCACGTAGGCGCGACCCGCGGCCGTATGTTGATCGCTGCTGCGCGCACGACTACCGGTCGCACCATCGTACGCGGAGACAATTTCGCGTGCGCGACGCCTCGCTTCGACATGATCGCCACGCGCAGCGGCAAATTCGGCCAACGCCACTTCAGCCAACACGTGATCTGGTGTGAGCGCCTTGATTGCGCGCGCATACGCGGAGTCTGCGGCCAGTAATTTACCGCGTGCCACGAGGATGTCGCCGAGGGCGACGACTGAGGCGAGGCCGCCAGTGCGCGCGACGCGCTCTGCATTTTCATATTGCCCAACGTCGGCGAGTCGACGCGCCTCCACACGCGGATCCTGCGCGCATGCAGTGTCGAACGCGACACAGAGCGCACAACAGAGCAGGGCGCGCTTCATTTCTTCACTCCGGCGGCGCGAATAGCCTGCGTTCTTTCCGCGATCGCGAGCAATAGACGTTCCAGTTCCTGATCGTAAGCGCTGGCATCCATCGACGTCTTCTTCGCGCGTAACGCCGCAACGGACACCTCAAGCGCTTGCCGCTCGGCGACGAGCGCTGCGATACGCGGATCGGACGATGCTTGGGCGCCGCCAAAGGCCACGGTTGCGGCAAGCAGCGAATCGCTGAGCTGTGCGTGCTCTGTTTGCAATCGGTTGGTAGACTCATACGCGCGGGCCACTGCTGTTTTTGCGTATCGATATGCTTCCAGCACGGACACGCGTCCATCTTTATCCGCGTCAGCTTCATCGCTGGCGAGGCCCTTTGCGAAGTACTGCGCGAATAAACTTTCATTGCGCTCAACGGCAGATTTCGTCGCTGTGACGACGATGCGCGACGGCGCTGCAAGGACT
>JAYTTR010000511.1:0-3960 GCA_043744935.1 Gemmatimonadaceae bacterium | reverse complement strand
GCGATCAGCGTCGTGGGCGTTGCGAGTAAAACGCGTTCGCCCATTGCCACTTCGAGCAACGACGGATCCGCCTCCAGCGCCGCCGCAAAAAATGCTTCACCCGGCAGAAATAACACGACGAAATCGGGTGCGTCGTCGAATTGCGCCCAGTATTTCTTTGCCGACAACCGCTGCACATGTTGGCGCACGTGTGCAGCGTGTTCGACAAGACGCGCCGTGCGCGTTCGATCATCGACCGCACCCGTTGCTTCAAGATAGGCCGTGAGCGGTGCCTTCGCGTCGATGACAATGCGACGATTGCCGGGTAAGCGCACCACCACGTCGGGACGCTGGACACCATCATCATTGCGCACGGTGACTTGCGGTTCGAAATCGCAGTACGCAAGCATGCCCGCCAGCTCACACACACGTCGCAATTGCAACTCACCCCACTGACCACGCACCGTGGGTGCGCGCAGCGCTTGCGATAGCTGTTGCGTCTCGCGCCGCAACGATTCGCCGGCGAGCGCAACAGCATCGAGACGTTCGCCAATCGCACCCGCCGTGCGCGCCTGCGCGCGCCCCATCTGCCCAAGCACATCATCGTAACGTGCAAGCGTTTCGCGAATCGGTGCCAGCAACTCCGCCACGTTGCCGTGCCGTAACGTGAGCGATGCTTCGGCCTCATGACGCATCAGGGATTCACGCAGTGGCGCGAATTCAGTGCTGGCGCGAACCGTCGCATCGCTCGACGCACGTGCGATCTCGGACACGAGCAGACGTTGATGCACGAGCCACGTCAGCACCACGCCGCACAACAATCCAAGCACAAGCGCTCCCGCAACGACCAAGGCCAGCGAGAGCGAGACGTCCATCACCGATGCCGTTCCAGCAACCACGGCACGCCAACGATCACGCCGTTGCGTACCATCATCGTGTGCCCCTCATGCATCGCGAGCTGATACGTCGCACTCGGCGTACCAATAGCCGCTGCTTGCACTGCTTTGGCCGGAATAATCACATCGAGCTCCGCGCCGATGAAGAGCATTGGCGGTGCGTTTGCTACCGTGACCGCAGATCCGCCCGCAAGGCATACGGTAGCGGCAATCACGTCCGGTCGTTGTTGCGTAAGCCGCGCGGCCGCGCCTGATCCCATCGAATGGCCGAGCAAGTAGATGCGCGCATTGTCCACGCGATACTCGCTACGCAGCAACGAGAGCAGCGCGTCGAAATTTTCTGGCGAAGCGGCAAACGCGGTGGTTGCCGGCGAAACGAGCAACACACCGCGATTCGTCGCCAATGTTGACGTAATACCTGC
Source organism: Gemmatimonadaceae bacterium (assembly GCA_043744935.1). Classification (GTDB taxonomy): domain Bacteria; phylum Gemmatimonadota; class Gemmatimonadetes; order Gemmatimonadales; family Gemmatimonadaceae; genus Gemmatimonas. The sequence continues at coordinate 2,663 of JAYTTR010000511.1, read as the reverse complement.
ACCATACGCGTCGATAAACATGTTTTCATCGCCACCGGCACCGTGCAGAACAATGAGCACGGGAACAGGCTGCTTTGCACGCGCAACTGCGGCCGACGCCACCAAGCGAAACGGGATAAGCGCGCCGTTCGCCCCGCGGTACGTGCGCCAGAGATCGCCGACGCGTGCCGCATATGGGTTCTTCCCTTTTTGCAATGCTGCTATTTCACGATCGACATCGTTTGCCAGCGCAGAAGGTTCGCTGAGAAATTCTGCGCTTCTATCGGACGACGGTACGTCAACGAGTAACGCCGCACGTGCACGTGCCGAAACAACAGCTTGCGCTAACGGGCCGGTCGAATCAACCGTGGCGAGTCGCGCGAACAATGCGTCGCGCGTGACCGAAGGCAATTGTCCGTTCACGACGCGCGCCTTCAACACTGGCGCTGGTGCAATGGCCACACCCGAAAGCGCGACCGTCAGTGAATCAATCGTGGTCACCGCCGCTAGAAATCTTCCGCCAAAGAAGCTCAGTGTGGACTTGTCAAACGCGCGACTGACAGACGCCCGTGTGGTGTCATCCATAATTTTTTTCGACGCCACGTGATCAAGCCGTAGATATGCGGCCGCGAGATCTGCGCGTGTCACTGTCTGCGCATGCGCCAACGTTGGCGAAACGACGCACGCTGCAAATATGCAACGCAACACGTTCATACGGGAAATAAGCCGTCGATGGACAAATATCGTTCGCCCGTGTCATAACAAAATGTCAGCACACGCGCGCCGTCAGCCATCTCGGGAATTTTTTGCGCAACCGCCGACAATGATGCGCCACTCGAAATCCCGATGAACATCCCTTCTTCCTTCGCGGCGCGTTGCGTGTAGGAAAACGCGTCCTCTTCCGTCACTTGAATTGTGCCATCAAGTGTCTCGCGATGCAGATTGGTTGGGATGAAACCGGCGCCAACACCCTGAATTTTGTGCGGGCTATGCGTGCCGCCGCTGATGATTGGTGACTTTGCTGGCTCAACGGCAAAGGACTGCAAACGTGGAAAGTGTTTCTTGAGCTCCTCACTGCAGGCGGTCATATGCCCACCCGTACCCACGCCAGTAATGAGGTAGTCAAGTCCCTCTGGAAAGTCGGCGAGAATTTCTGGCACGGTGGTCTCCACGTGCGCACGAATATTTGCGGGATTGTCGAACTGTTGCGGCATCCACGAATTGGGAGTAGCGGCAATGAGTTCGCCCGCGCGTTCGATGGCGCCTTTCATACCCTTCTCGCGCGGCGTGAGATCAAACGTAGCCCCGTACGCGGCCATGATGCGTCGACGTTCGATGGACATGGACTCGGGCATCACCAGCACCAATTTGTAACCCTTCACCGCGGCGACCATCGCCAACCCAATACCAGTGTTTCCCGATGTAGGCTCGATGATGACACTGTCTTTGTTGAGCAAGCCGCGCTGTTCCGCGTCTTCGATCATCGCCAGGGCAATTCGATCTTTGATACTCGCTCCGGGATTCGCGCGTTCGAGCTTCATCCATACCTGCACCCGCGGATCGAAGAGTCGCTGAATCCGCACGTGCGGCGTATTGCCGATGGTATTGAGGATCGTGTTGGCACGCATGTGCTGTTCGCTCCATGAAGGAAAGTATAGGCACCAAACTCAGATATGAAATTCGAGCCCATCGTCGTCAGAGGGACGTTGCTCGACACGACTCGTGAACTGCACGATGGATCGCGGCGGCACCGATGCCGTGAGCCACACGTTGCCGCCGATAATGGAACCTTCACCAACGATGGTCTCCCCTCCCAGAATTGTCGCATTCGCGTAAATCACCACATCATCGCCAATGCTGGGATGCCGTTTGCGCCGTGCATAGCGTTTGCTCACCGCAAGTGCACCAAGCGTGACACCCTGATATATGCGCACACGTTCGCCGATGGCGCTGGTTTCTCCGATCACGACGCCGGTGCCGTGGTCGATAGCGAACCCTTGCCCGATGGTCGCACCCGGATGAATGTCGATGCCCGTTTCCCCGTGCGCCCACTCCGACAACAAGCGCGGAAAGAGTGGGACATCGAGTTGATACAACTCGTGTGCGAAACGGTGGACGGCGGTGGCAAGAAAACCGGGATAGGCGAGCACAACTTCTTCCATACTTTCCGCGGCCGGGTCTACCGCAAGAATCGCCCGCGCGTCAGCCACCAATGCAACGTGTACTGCTGGCAGCTTGTCGAGAAATGCCGACGAGATGTTCGCAGCATCGTCCACGAGTGGTGAAATCGCTTCGTGCAATAACATTTCGATTTTCCGCGCGTCCTCGCGTACCGTGCCCGGCGCAATACGCTCGCTGCGCGCGAATTGCGGGAACAAGAATGCGAGCGTGCGCAGTGCGAAGTCCTCCGCCATTGCGCGAATGGGCCGTGGCGGAGCAAGCAAGGAGCGCTCCTCGGCCAAAACATCAACAAACGTGGACCACGAGGGCGACAACGGCAGCGACAACGGCAAATCAGACATGAGCTCTATCGCGAAAGATGAAGTGCGAATTCTACACAGTTACCAGCCACGTTCCATCCGTGAGATTCGACCCTGCTCCGCCTTCGCGACATAACACTGCATTCCAATCGGCAGCAGTCCGGCTCGGCGCAATATGCGTTGGTACCATGCGGCCGCCTTTGG
>JAYTTR010000510.1:0-3963 GCA_043744935.1 Gemmatimonadaceae bacterium | reverse complement strand
GTGCCTCGCGGCTCGGTGTGCGATGAGTTTGATGCGAGCGCCCGTGTGTGGAGGCGCAGACAGCCCGCGATCTACTGCGCGCTCGGAGGTGTTGGCATCGGAAAGAGCGTCATGCTTGCGCACGCAGTCATGCGCGAGCCGTCGGACTCTGCGCGCTTTGTGCGCTCGCGAGATCTGTGCTCACTGAACATCCGTATCATCGAGCAGCGCAAGCTGCACGAGGCGCTTACCCACGCAAAATTGCTAGCGATTGACGAAATCGGCGACGAGTCCGCAGAGGAGACACGCACGATTGTTGACATGCTCCGAATCCGTTGGGATGCGGGTCACGTCACGGTCCTCGCGGGCAACATGGACGCGCCGACGTTCACCGACCGATACGTGCTCTCCGATGATCGACTCGAAGATCGCTTGAAAGAGCAAAAATCTCGCGGCGCTGGGCTGCGTTACAGCGCCATTCACCCCGCGTCGGGAGAGTCCATGCGCGGGTCTGCGCGAAAGCCGCCGCCGATCCGTTCTGTGCGGGACTTGCTCTGAGCGGGGCAGCTCTCGCGCGGATTTAATGACCTAGATTGAGAGCGAGTAGCCGCTTTTGAAACGAGACGTGGCTTAATCAGGCCACTATCATGTTGCAGCGCACGTCGGACCGCTGTACTCTCGCCGCAACAATATGGCATGGACATGGGTTTTTGACCGCGCATACAACATATCAGGCTGGATCGACGAAGACAACGCGAAGGGCTGGGCGCGAAGGTGCATCAGCCTTGCCTCTGCGTTCCCCAGCGTGGACGCGAGTATTGAGCGAGGGACGCTCGCCTACCGTACGGCGATGATCAATGCCGCTAACCAACGACGGAAAGACGTGATGAGTGCGTTAGAACACGCGGTCGCCGCGCTCGACACTCCGATGATGTGGCCGGAGGACAATTCGAGCAAGATCAACTATGCCAGCGGTTTTGATAAGACACTTAGCAGCAAGCCCGCAGCGCGCACGAGATACGCATTTCTTTATCGCCCGTCCATGCTGGACCTGCGCGCAGATTTGGAGAGCGCGTCGCAAAAAGCGGCGAAGCGCGCCGCAAAGGTGGCGAAATGGGAGCGACGCAAGGCGCTGTTGATTACGTGGTTTAACGCGATCCCCCAGCTACGAGGAGCCGATCCGCGCCGTTTCGTGCCATCGAGCAATTTCAATGAACACACTAGAGTCTACGACGTAGAGTTGCGGGTTCCGATGACGTACAACACGAATCCGTTCCCGGCCTGGTCAGGAGTGCTGCCGAATACGTTTGATCCGGCGGAGCCGTCGATCGTGTATTTGTTCGCGAACGAAACTCACGTGCCCGTGAAAGCGGGATGCGACTCAGCCGATCAGAGCAATCATTTACGCACGAACTCCCACGGTGCGTGCAGCTCCTACTGGAACCCCGTATCTAATGCGCTATCAACTGCCGCCGACACGCTCGCATTTCGATACGCGCCAGTGATTGCCGACAACATTTTGCAATCCAACATCGGCACCACGCTTACTGGACCGGACATGTGGCTCATCGAGGACATAGACGATACGGTGCAAGACATTCTCGCGAGAGATCAGCCGATAACCGCTTGGTGTGCAATGCGGGCGGGCACGACACTTGAAAGCCCATCGGCTGTGCGCACCATGGTTCGCCGTTGGATTGATAGCGAGAATGAGGCTCGTGCGCAGGCTTTAGGGTTGAGCCCGCAAGAATTGAGAACGTATGTCCAATTGTCCGGTGTTCGTGCGCAGATCGCGAAAGAGGCGCTGCAATCGGGCACGCGAGGCGCATTTCTTACAATCGCTTCACTCGTCGCAGGATTTGGAGTACCAGGCGTGATCGCAGCGGGCGTAATCGCCCTGCTGGGTATAATCGTAAGTTTGGTGATTGAGCCAATGGATGGGCAGACCTCGTCTTTCCCCCAGCCGGTCTCACGGTTCATATCGGGCGGACCGACCGAAAATGATCGTCCGTTTGAGCCGCTCGATGCACCGCCGCCGCCAGTCGCATCAATAGCGACGCCGGAGCTAATAAGCCACTACGACCCAGTGCTGGGTATTTGGGTCGCTGGACCCGCGCCTACCGGCCCCCAACCGCCGCGCGGCGAGCCACCGCCACCACCACCCGATGACCCTGCTGTGCCCGCTGATGGTAGACGGAAGAGCGCAGAAGAAGACGCGCCGAGCAGCAGCGCTGGTCCGTTATTTATGGCTGCGCTTCTCGTGGTTGTAGCTGGGCTGATGTACAAAGCCACCACCACGACGCGGCCAGAGAAAGATCAAAAGAAATAGCCGATGCAATGGGCAATTGACCAGCGAACGCCAATCCCGCCGCGGCTGGAATTCTACGACCACATCGCGCGGACCGCTGCGCACGGCTCTCCGGTCGTCGCCAACGTCGCGCAATTCATCCGCGACCAGGTGGCGGCACGGTCCTATGGGCTAACGGCCGCGCAGCTCGCGCGACGAGAGGCGGTCGCGATACTGCTCTGGTGCCAAAACAATATCGACTATGTGCCGGACCCGGCCGGTCCCGACATCGTGCATGACGTATCGTGGACGCTGGTCAACGGTGGTGATTGCGAGGACATCGCGATATGCGTGGTTGCCATTGCGATGTCGATGGGGTTTTACGCTACGGTGCGCTGGCTGACCAAAGAGCGCCCGTCGGACCCACAGTCTCACGTATCCTCCATGATTTGGGTGAACGAAAATTGGGAATGGGCCGAGGCGACGGTGCGCGCAGATTTTGGCGAAGAGCCGTTTAGCGCCGCGCATCGACTCAACGCTGTTGCGCGCGTGGGCGCTGGAGCGGCTTCATCTTAACTGCCTTTGTGTTGTGAAAACGAGCCACGGAGACCCCGGACGGGAATGGTAATGGGAATCCGGGGCGGAAGTGCATAGTGGGGATTTGCTGTCAAGCGGTTTGATGCTGCGCCGTCCGCTGTCCGATTGTGGCGGCGGCGGTCAGGCCGCAAACGCATCACACCGCCGCATACATTGCGTATCTGACAAGCGGCGCTATTGCGATGTGCCTAATTGATAGTTACGGCTATTGTGAATTTTATTGCCACACTGCACCGCTCGGCCATAGTCTTTGCGAATGAGTTGCTGCAATACCTGTGGAAATGCAAACACTTCGTGTGACGGCGGATGCCCCAACGGGCAGTGCCCCGTTGCAGTGAAGGTGATTGTCGTGCCTGCTGAGCAACGCGCAGTTCGCGACGTGAACCGTAACGTGAACCGTAACGTGAACAATCGCAACGCGTCGAGCAGAGGCGTAAGCGCACGCTCGTTGGGACCGCCTACCAGCGCCCTGTCAGCCAACCCGCCCGATAGCATGACGGAGTACGACGTAATTCTGGCCAATCAGAACAGCCCGCCTCCCATGCCTGCAATCTCGACGGTCACTGACGCGATTGCAGAGGCGCAGGACAATTTTGCGGCGATGACCGCAACGTCCACCCAGTCGGACGCCGCGCCAGCTCCCTCCGTCGCGGCGATGACCGCAACGTCCACGTCCACGCCTGCATCCGCATCCGCAGGACTCTACGAATCATCGGGATCGCGCCTGCAACTCGCCTCGCGCAATCCCAACCGCATCATCGGAGGCGTGACGGTCGCACGCAAACGGAACGATAGCGAATCGCGCGCAATCGGCGCATTGCAATCGCCGCAGGATGACAGCGAGGGATCGTCGGGATGGGTACCGGGCGTTTCAGATCAGCGAGACGCCGCGTACGATGGCGAAGCGCACGAAATCGCCGCACGGCAATCAGTGCAGGATGACAGCGAGGGATCGTCGGGATGGGTACCGAATCGTTCGGATACCCCCGCTCGACAACATGCCGCGTGGCTCGCCGAGGTCGCTCGTCGGCGTCGCGTTGGACTGCCAGAGCACACGATAGATGCTACCGGATGGGGCGACGTTGACGATCCCTCCTTAC
>JAYTTR010000509.1:0-15675 GCA_043744935.1 Gemmatimonadaceae bacterium | reverse complement strand
AGGTAGTAAGCGCCACCGGCTGCGTGCCCCGCGGATAGGTCACCGTAAGATCAATGCGCAAAAGGTTTTGCCGAGTCACGGTAACAACCATCGCACGTTGAAACGCCCCCATCGCTGAGGTGGTACCGTCGGCATCCAACCGGACAGCGGATTCAGACACCACCGTCCACGGATCTCGTGTACGCACCTGCTCGAGGTAACCGCGTGCAATGGCGATCGCGTTCGTGCGATTTTGTGCGAGCGTTTGCATCGTGATGGTATTCGCGCTTGCTGTCGCGAGCGACATCATGCCAACCGCGAGCAAAATGATGGCCACCAACATTGAGATGATGGTAAAGCCGCTGCGTACGCGACGTACCGGTGCGTACACGTGCCCGTGCGCGTTCAATGCCACGCTCCGTTTTGCCACGTCCATATGCGCACGCTTCCGGAAGGAGACAACTGAATGGCCATCACCGCACTCGGATCGCTTTGATGGACGAGATACACGACGCCGGCTGTACCCATCGGGGTTGGCAGTCCGCGCGAATCAAATTCCACACGACTGTTGTCAAATGTGATGGCGCCGGTTCCAGTCGTATTCGGGACGGCGGTCGCGCTTCCACGCCCGAAGTCAACGCGCGTCGGCAACGCACGCGTGGCAAAGCCCTGTAGCGCATACATCTCGTCATCCGTTTGCGTAATGGTGCTATCACCATCCGTATCCAGATAGCCGACGTACTTCGGTGCAAAGCCAGTCGTGAATGTGACGCGTGCGCGGTTGCGCGTTGAGAGCGCGCGAGTACGCGCCAAATCCATATCCTGCGCCAATTGCATGCCGGCCAGCGACACTTCCGTTGCTTCGGAGATCCGCATGCGTGGCACGACAATGGACATCATGATGCCCACGATGACGACCACGACCAACAATTCGATGATGGTAAAACCCACTCGACGTTGCGTGCGATGACGTGTCATGACGGCCTCAGTACAGTGGACGAAATGCAGTCTGCAACACCGTGCCGACGGACGGACAACCTGGCGGCAGTCGGTCCGGGAATCGAAAGTTCACGTCGAAGCTCCACGCGCGCGTGGGCGGCGAGTAATAGCCTTGATTTGCGTAGCCGACGTTCGTGCTGTTGCCCCACAAGCCCAGTGCATATCGACTTGGAAATAACGATACCAATGAGCCCGTGTAGCGAAACGTCACACCACTCCAGTTTTCGAGAAAGCGCGGAAAGTTCTCAAGTCCGCCGCCATATGGTGGTGCGCTACATCCACCACGCGCATAGTCACACGGGGTTGGTGAATGTCCCGCCAGTAGCGCCGCGTTCACCGTCGATCCGCGTGACGGTCGCTGCGCCATCGGATATTGCAGCGTGTCACACCACCCCGTCTGCGTCCCGCAACGCACGCCTGCGGCGACGGCCGACGTCGCGATCATGCCCGGATTTGGTGGATTGCTCAAGAACGTCATCGCGTCAGCCATCAAGGCCGCCGGACGCCACACCACAGTGTTGTAATCGCCAAGCACATACATCGGGCGATCCGTCACCATCGAGAGGCCGCCAGTATCCGCTGGCGTTCGCGACATCGGCAGTTGAGCGCCTTGGCGCACACGTACGGCCGGATAGTCATTGGCGTTCGACGAACCGGCGTTGATGAACGTGATGTAGATAATGCGAGGGGAACGGGTCGTCGGCGATGCGTCCGACCAGATCCGCAACGAGTCCATGTAGACATCAACAAGGTCCGGACGCAAATCTTCGCGCCCTTCATAAAACGCGTTCGTGACAGGTTTGAAAATGCGTCGGCACACGGCGCCGGTCGGCACTTCCAATCCGCCAGTCCGGATCTGCACGATCGAATCACAGAATGCCGTCTTCCGTGCATTCGAATCGGCGATGGCAAACACCTGCGCGTTGACTGTGATGTACCAGTCCGACTTCCACGCCATCTTCACATTTTGCACCATCGGCGTATCGCCGCCATCGCGTGGCAACACGAGCGTCACAGGCGGCATGTTCACTGGAAGCGGCAGCTTGAGCGGTCGCACGCCCATCGCGGACGTCATCAATCGGCCGTTGAACTTTTGCTGACTGCGCGTGACAAACGCGGCACCGGCGAGACTGCGAGAGTCAAAATCCAGCGCAACAGGTGATCCTGCGGCATTATTGATCTTCACACCGCCTAACCGGTTGTTCATATCCTTGCGGTTCCAGAATACGCTGTCAGGTGTGGTGAGCTGACTCTGAAATGTCGCGCTACTTGAGGATAGATACAGGTTGCCGTTGGTATGGACCCAACCCGCAAACGTCATCGGCGCACCCGGGAGAATTTCGAGATCCTCCTCGTAAAACACACCAAACTGAAAGAGCGGAATTGTTTGTGCGTTCACTGAGAGAACGGCCGTCGCACGGTTGCCTGAGCTGTCGCGCGCCGCAACGGTGATATCAATCGGTTGGTTGAGCGCGTACAGCCCGGCGAACGGGCCCGAAGTGATGGTGCGCGAGATCGGAGCGGCCGTCGTGTGCGTCGATTGCGTGAAGCGATAGCCACTCAGCGCCGGCGTTTGCAACGTCGCGATGTCCTCGCCGCTCACGACGCCGTCCTGCATTGCCGCATCAAGCTGCGACATGATGTCGTCGGCTCCGCCTTCCGCTGCGTACGACGCACGCGACGAGCGATAGTCAGCGTTGGACGTCCGCGCCATCGAAGTGACCGCAGACAAGCCGGCTAAAATGATGATCGAAAACATGACGAGCAGCAGGAGCGCTGCTTCAAGTGCGAAGCCACGACGCATCCGTGCTGCCGTGAAACGCCCACCACCGAGTCCGATTCGATTTGTCTGCATGTGCTTCCTCCGTGCGTGTTGGATACCGCTGCACGTGAGAACTACGTCTGTGTTATCGGCGACGTCACTCCGTCACGGGTATCCGAGTACACGATGAAACGCCGTGTCCAAGTTGCGTGATGGTCGAATACATTCGCGTGATACAATGGCCGTTGACGAAACACCCGCAACTACAATGTCGGTGGCAATGGGCGCGGAAATAGTCCTGCACCTTTCGCGACGTGCCACCCCGTTACATCGAGACGATCAAGCGTGGCAAAGCGTTGCTCGCACGCTTTGCCCGGTGCGCCAAGCTGCGTCCATAGTGCTTCGGCTTTCTCGGGCATAAAGGGCGACAACAGCACCGCCTGCCGTGCCAATCGGCGGATAAGCGAGACGAGACACTGCTCCAACTCGGCGCGCTTTTCCGGGGCCTTTGCCAACAGCCATGGTGCGGTTGCCTGGGTGTACTCGTTCGCGCGCGCTGTCATGCGCGCAACGGCAGAGAGACCATCATGCAATAGCCATCCGCGCTTTCCATCCAACGCGGCATGATACGCGGCAACATCAAGCGCATCACCTGCTTCAGCCGCAGGTGGAACGGCAGCCGGAACAACTGCATCGCAATACTTCTCCACCATCGCGATGGCACGACTCGCCAAATTCCCGAATGCGTTGGCCAAGTCGCTTGTATATCGTTCCTCAAATCGCTCCCACGAAAAGTTTCCGTCGGCATCGTACGGCACTTCGCGCAGCAAGACGTAGCGGAATGCGTCCACTCCGTATCGATCAATGGCTTCACCCAAATCAAGCTTTACACCTGCGCTCTTCGAAAAACGCTCACCGCCAAATTGGACGAACCCATGCGCCCACACCTGCTTCGGTAACGGAAGTCCCGCCGCTTCAAGCATCGCTGGCCAGATCACCGCATGAAAGCGTGTGATGTCTTTGCCAACAATATGCAGATCCGCGGGCCAACGCGTTTCGTATCCAGCGTCCGGAAACCCAGTCGCCGTGAGGTAATTGGGGAGCGCATCAAACCAAACGTACGTGCCTTGCTGTTCTCCATTTGATGACGGCAACGGAAACGGGACCGCCCACTCCAGGCGTGCGCGCGACGCAGAGACGTCTTCCAGCCCTTGCGCCAGCAATCCCAGGATTTCGTTCCGTCGACTCTCCGGCTCGATATACGACGGATTCGATGCGAGGAGGGTTTGCAGAAACGGTTGATACTTGGACAGTCGAAAAAACCAATTTCGTTCTTCGACTTCTTCCAACGTGCGCGTCGGATGCAGCACGCAGTGGCCGTCAACGATATCACCATCCTGCTTGAACGATTCGCATCCAACACAATACAACCCGCGATACGAACGCTCGTAGAAGTCGTCGTGATTGCGCTCGGCAATCCGACGTATCAGCGCTTGCACGCCCGCCTTGTGATGCGCGTCGGTGGTGCGAATGAACTGATCATATTGCACATTCAGTCGCGCCCACATGGCTTGAAAGCGTGTCGCAATATCATCAGCGAGTGCAATCGGTGTGACGCCAAGCGCCGCCGCCGTTTGCTGCACTTTTTGTCCGTGTTCATCCATGCCCATCAGCAGATGCACATTGAACCCCGCGAGACGATGATATCGGGCGATCACGTCCGCGCCGATCTTTTCCAGCGCGTGTCCAAGATGCGGATCGCCGTTCGCGTAGTCGATCGCCGTCGTCAGATAGAAGCGTGGCACGTCAGTCATCGAGAGTAGTTTGGTCAGCCTCATCGCGCACCGTATCGTTCGCCGCAGGGGCATCGGTTGCGTCACCGTCACCCACGCGCCGCTGCTCCGCCGCGCGGAGCCGACGCCCACCACGTCTGCCACGACGACGCTTTCGTCGCGGCTCATCGTCTTCGTCGCCCTCCGGGACGGTCGCGTCGAGTGCGACTGGCTCCGCACTGGTCTCGACGAACGTCACGTCGTCAACAACATCGCGCTTCGGTGCTATTCCTTCGTCGATAACGACCACCGCTACCTCGGGCGCGTCAACGTCAACGTCAATCGCCATCTCCTCACCATCACGCGAAACGTCCGTACGTTCTATGGCCGTCGAGTCGCCAAAACTCCCGACTTCCGCACGCAAATCAGCGAGCAGGACAACACGGGAATCCCCGTCGGCTGTGCGAAGCGTGATACGTTCGTTGAAAATATCGCACGCAATCACCTTCTCTTCGCCGAGCGACGTTTGCAGAATCTTGCCTTCCTTCGGAAAGCGACGACGACTCTGCACATAAAACTCGTGCTCGTAGCGCAAGCAACACATGAGACGACCGCACGCGCCAGAAATTTGCTGCGGATTGAGCGACAACTTTTGATCTTTCGCCACGCCCAGATTCACCGGTCGCAAATCGGGAAGCCACGACGCCGAGCAGTACTCGCGCCCACACCGACCGATACCGCCGAGACGCTTGGCTTCGTCGCGCACACCAATCTGTTTCAACTCGATCCGTGTGCGAAACATTGCCGCTAAATCGCGTACCAACGAACGAAAATCAACGCGACGCTCCGCCGTGAAATACAACGTCAGCTTGCGACGGTCCCATTGCCACTCGGCATCACTCACTTTCATGACCAGGCCGTTGGCTTTGACGCGCTCCAACGCTTTCCGACGTGCGTGCTCGTTGTCGTCACCAAGGTCACGTGCCTTGACGTTTTCATCGGTCGTGGCGAGACGCAGCGCGGTGCGCGGCGGTGGCGTAGACCCACATCCATGGGCGCATCCGTTGCAACGCACTTCGGCCAACTGGCCCGTGGAGTGCACGTGACCAAAATCTTCCCCGCGATCTGCCTCGACAATCACGCCCGCCTTGAGCGCGGGTGCGGTGTCGCCAGTCCACTGAAAGAACTCTTTGCGGTTGCCTCGAAAGGCGACTTCGATAAGATGCGGCACGCGGGCGACGCTACTCCGTAAATTGACCCATACGCAGAAACTTCTCGCGCCGACGACGAACCAGCTTGTCCGGCTTCAGCTTCTGCAACTCTTCGAGATTGCGAATCAACGTCTCTCGGAGCGACGCGGCGGTGGTCTCGTGATCCGAATGTGCGCCACCGATTGGTTCCGGAATGATCTCATCCACCACTTTGAGTTCGATCAGGTCGGCCGACGTGAGTCGCAATGCTTTGGCTGCCTTCTCGCGTAACTCCGGACTCTTGCCGTCCTTCCATAAAATCGACGCGCACCCTTCAACCGTGATCACCGAATACACCGCGTTCTCGAGCATGATCACGCGATCAGCCACCCCGAGTGCGAGTGCGCCTCCAGAGCCACCCTCCCCAATCACCGTGGCAATGATTGGCACCTGCAGTTGGCTCATCTCGAGCAAATTACGCGCAATGGCCTCGCTCTGACCACGCTCTTCAGCACCGAGTCCAGCCCACGCGCCCGGCGTATCGATGAACGTAAGCACCGGTACCTGAAATTTCTCCGCAAGCTTCATCAAACGCAGTGCTTTGCGATACCCCTCCGGATGCGGCATGCCGAAGTTCCGTTTCAGATTTTCTTTGGTGTCACGACCACGTTGATGTCCGATCACCATCACCGTCTCGCCATCCAGGCGCGCCCAGCCTCCGATAATGGCGGCATCATCCCGATACTGGCGATCACCGTGCAGCTCGATGAAATCCGACATCGCAAGCCGGATGTAGTCGGCGGTGAACGGACGGCGTGCAATACGGGCAACCTGTACGCGCTGCAATGGCGTCAGGTTACGATAAATCTCCACGCGCACTTCAGACAACTTTTTTTCGAGCGGAAGGAGCGCCTCGCTCACATCAAAAGCGCCTTCGACCGCGCGCTTCTTCATTTCCTCGATCTGCTTCTCGATATCAGCGATGGGGCGTTCGAACTCGAGAACGGGGGCAGTGGCCATGACGATTCGGTCGAAAGAAAAAAGCGAGGTTATCCACCGGTGCGCACGAGGCGCACCCGGTCACTACCCAACAACGCGCGAAGATCGGAGAGCACAACGGGTGATGCCGCAACCGTGAGCGTACGGGAGCGAAAGCGCACAGGATCACCGCTCTCGTCCTGCCAACGAAGTTCAACGGGCGCCGTGCCTTGGTGCGACTCAAGTGTGAGGCGCACATCGTCCATCACGGATGGCACGAGATCGCTGCCTCCCGTGAGCTCGATGGCCACTGCAAGCTCACCGCTCGTGCGAACCTCCGCAAAACGCGTCACCGTCTGAACGATGAATGTAGGATCTTCAACGTCTTGATCTCGTCGCGAATAGCCGCCCTTCAACAGCAACGGCACGTCGGGCCGAACACGCTCGGCGATCACCGCCCACGCCTCCGGGAATACCAACACTTCGGAAGATCCGGTAAAATCCTCCACTGTCAACCGGGCAAACTCAGCGCCAGATCGTTTCGCCACCTGACGCTTTATTGCGGACACGACCACACCAATGGTCACCGGCTCGATTGTCCACGTGCCGAGCTGCGCAACCGTGTGCGACGCAAAGAGCTCGCATTCAGTCCGGAACGGTTCCAGTGGATGGCCAGAAATATAAAAACCGAGCAGTTCTTTTTCGCGTTGGAGTCGCTCGCTTTCCGACCAGACTGCTGTGTTTGGGAGGGTTGGCGCTGGCACCGCCACCGCAACCGTATCGTCGCCTCCCTGAAGAGCACCGAACAGCGACCCCTGCCCAATCTCTGCTTCGCCTTGACGCAGCGACGCTTCGTTGATCGCGTGATCGAGCGCTGCGAGCAACTGTGCACGGTGCCCGCCCAATCCATCACAGGCGCCCGTTGCAATCAGCGCCTCAAACACGCGCTTGTTGCACACGCGAAGATCTACACGCGAGCACACGTCATACAACGAGGCAAATGGACCGGTTTCGCGCGCCGCCAGCAAAGAATCGATCTCACCGCGTCCCACGTTGCGAACGGCGCCGAGTCCGAAGCGGAGGCGCGTCTCCCCGTGCACGGTGAAACGCCATCCAGACTCGTTGACATGCGGCGGTAATACTTCGAGACCCATCTCGCGCGCTTCCGCGATGTATTTGATAACCTCTTCCGTCTTCCCAATCTGCGCTGACAATAACGCCGCCATGAACTCGGCGGGGTAGTGTGCTTTCAAAAATGCGGTGTGGTACGCGAGCACGGAGTAGGCGACCGAATGACTTTTATTGAAGCCATACCGCCCAAAGGTCTCGATTTGTGCGGACAGTTCGTCAATGATTTTCGGGTCGTGTCCTTTCGCGACCGCCTTCGTGACAAACTTGCCGAGCTCCCGCTTGATCAGCTCTGCATCTTTCTTGCCAACCGCCTTCCGAAGCACGTCCGCCTCGGCCAGCGAAATGCCCGCGATCACCTGCGCCAATCGCATCAATTGCTCTTGATACGTAATAACGCCGTACGTCGTGCTCAAAATGGGTTCAAGCTCGGGCAACGCATACGCCACGGGCTCTTCGCCCCGTTTGCGCCTGATGTACACGTTGTGCATGCCGGCATCCAGCGGCCCCGGACGCAACAACGCATTCGACGCGACCAAGTCGTCAAAACGGTCACAGCGCATACGCTTCAGGACGTCCGTCGCGAGTGCTGATTCGAACTGAAACACACCCGCCGTTCGGCCTGCGCGCAGCAATCGATACGTATCGGGATCGGTAAAGCCTCGCTCTTCGAGGCGCACATCAACGCCACTGCGCTGCTTGATCAACGCGAGCGTATCATTGATGACCGTGAGCGTGGTGAGCCCGAGAAAATCCATCTTCAACATGCCCGCGTGCTCCAGCGCGTTCATGTCGTACTGCGTGACAATGACGCGCTCGTCGTCACCCGATCCCGACCCCTTGGTGGCCTGCGTACAGATGGGCACAAAATCATCGAGCGGGCCGGGGGCAATCACGACACCAGCGGCATGCACGCCGGTGTGTCGCGACAACCCTTCAAGCGAAATTGCAAAGTCGAGCAACTGCCGATAGCGCGGATCGTCAGCGTACAAACGCTTGACCTCCGGCACTTGCACGATCGCCTGCTTCACCGTCAACGAATAATTTGGCGCGTTGGGAATGAGCTTGGCCAGCACGTCGGTTTCGCTGGGCGTGAAGCCGAGCGTACGCCCAACATCCTTGATCGCCGCGCGCGATTTCATCGTCCCGAACGTGACGATTTGCCCAACGGAATCCTTGCCGTACTTATTGCGCACGTACTCGATCACTTCCCCACGACGTTCGAAACAAAAGTCGACGTCTACATCGGGCATCGACACGCGTTCGGGATTCAAGAAACGCTCGAACAGCAAATCAAATTCGAGTGGGCACACGTCGGTGATGCGCAATGCGTACGCGACCAGCGAACCTGCGGCAGACCCGCGTCCCGGACCGACGGGAATGCCAAGATCACGTGCCGCTTTGATGAAGTCGGCAACAATAAGGAAATATCCGGCATACCCCGTCTTCGTGATCACATCGAGCTCATACTCCAACCGCTCACGCACTTCATCACGAAACGGATCGCCATAGCGCATCTTCGCGCCGTCCGTCGACAACCGCACGAGCAGCTCGTTCTCGCTTCCTACACCAGCTGGCAACGGGAAGGACGGCACGTAATACTTTTTCTCGAACTGAACATCGACCGACTCGCCAATAGCAAGCGTATTCGTGAGTACATCGTCACGTCCGGGGAAAAATGGACGGATCTCGTTGGCGGATTTGAAATACAATCCGTCGTCGTAGTGCATGCGATCGCGATCATTACGATCTTTGCCAAGTCCGATACACAGCAGCACATCGTGCGCATCGTGATCTTCGTGTCGCAAAAAGTGCGTATCATTCGTGGCAACGACAGGGAGACCAAGGTCGTCCGCAAGAGAAAGAATTTTTGCGTTGAGCGTGGCCTGCCCTTCGCTCGTATGCGCTTGCACTTCGAGGTAATAGCGATCTTTGAACAGCTCCGCATACCACGCCGCGGCTTCACGCGCTTCCGCCATGCGGTCGCTCATCAAGTGCGACGCGACTTCGCCCGCCAGGCAGGCCGACGACACGATGAGCCCTTCCGAATGCGCCGCCAGCAACTCGCGGTCGATGCGGGGTTTCGTATAAAACCCTTCGGTGTATCCCAACGAGGAGAGCTTGACCAGATTGCGGTAACCGATCAAATCGCGCGCCAGCAACACCAGGTGGTAGTACGGCTTTACGCCCGGCGCCGGACGACCACGCGTGCGACGATCACCGGGGGCAACGTACGCCTCCATTCCGATAATCGGCTTAATTCCAGCCTTTCGTGCCTTCTCCTGGAATTCCCAGGCGGCGTGCATGTTCCCGTGATCCGTAATCGCCAGCGCCGGCTGTTCGTACAGCTTGGCGCGATCGATCAGATCATCGATACGATTCGCGCCGTCGAGGAGCGAATACTCGGAGTGACAATGCAGGTGGACGAACGACATGGACAGGGAAAGATAGCCCGCGGTGCACCGACATGGCACCGCGTGCGTCAGCGTAGCGTCGTTGCGGCGACACTCTCTGCGCTCTTCTTCGGTGCGCTCGCCTTGACACCCATGGGGTGCTACATCTCTCGCGCCGCGATGGAAGAAGCGCGCATATTGTCGCGTCGACAGCCGATCAGCCGCGTTGTCAACGACAGCACGACCGACATGGCCACGCGCGGCAAACTCGCCCTCGTTGTTGCGGCCCGCGCATTCGCCGTCGATTCGCTGGGCCTCAACGCAGGCAAGAGCTTCACGTCGTACTCGAAGTTGCGTCGAGATACGCTCGTCCTCGTACTCTCAGCAGCCTATCGAGATCGGCTCGAACGCAAAACATGGTGGTTCCCCATTGTTGGCAGCTTTCCGTACAAAGGGTATTTCGACTTTGCCGACGCCAAGAAGAATGCGACGCGACTACGCGCCGAAGGATTTGATGTGACACTTGGCGCGTCATCCGCGTTCAGTACGCTGGGCTGGTTCAATGACCCGCTGGTGAGCACCACGGTCGCGCAAGACTCCATCGTGCTTGCCAACACGGTGATCCACGAACTCCTGCACAATACGTTTTTCGCAAAAGGACGTGTGCCGTTCAATGAATCGTTCGCCACGTTCGTTGGTGGACGAGGTGCGGAACACTTTTTTCGAACACGGGGCGACACGTCCGCCACGCGCCGCGCGGTTGATGACTGGCACAACGACCTCGTGCTCGGTGCCTTCTGGGCGCGATTGTCACACGAAATCGATAGCGTGTTTGCCCTATCGCCACCAGAGGCGACCGCCGCGCGAATTACCGCACGTGACACCGTGTACGCGCGTGCCCGTCGGCGGCTCGTTGACAGTGTTGCGCCGGACCTGCGGGACTACCCGAAAGGTTGGGCGCAACGCGTCGCGCTGAACAACGCGGTGCTCCTGTCGCGACGTGTCTACGCCGAAGGTTTGGACGGGTTTGACTCGGTATACGTTGCGGAAGGACGTGATCTGCGCAAAGCGATCGCCAAGATCATCGCACGCGAGCAGGCCGCGAAACCGTAATCAACCGTTTTCGCACCCCTGTTACGGCACGCGACTTTCCGGCAACAACACGAATCGCACGCGATTGCTTTCATCGAGGTAAAGCTTCGCCGCCGAGCCAAGCTTCTCTGCGGTGAGCGTCGCGATCAGGGCATCGTCGCTGAATACGGTGGTAGGATCATCCCCGTTCTCCACGCGTTCACGAAGCACGCCCGCCCACCATCCATTCTGTTTGTGCGCCACTTCACGTTCACGCCGCTGCTGTTCACGCACGCGCTCCACTTCAGCAACGGTCGGCGGTACTCGACGCAACGAGTCAAGTTCTTGCAGCACAGCGTTGTACAGCGTGTCCGCCTTCTCTGGCGCCGACCCGTAGTTGATAGCCACCTGCCACTCTTGCCGCGGCTTCCTTGAAAACGCTGTACTGACACTCACGGAGTACGTACCGCCAAGGGCCTCTCGCAGGCGATCGAGCAGCCGCATTTGTAGCACCTCACCAACGGACGAAAGCAAATACGCCTGTTCGCGACTCCATGCACCTTGGCCGGCGATGAGCAGTGCGGTCTGACTCTGCGGCGCCACACCCTTCCGCACAGTTTTTTCGATATGCCCGGTGAGCTGCTTCGGCGCAACATCGCGAAAAGATTCTTTGCGATTGGTGACCGGCAGCGCGCCGAGCCATTGCGCTGTCAACGGTTTGAGCACGGCGAGATCGACGTTGCCAACAAACAGAAAGGTAAAGTTGCTCGCGTCCGCGAACCGATCGCGGTAAATCGCCAGCATCTGCGATAAATCCAATTCCTTGAGCATCGCCACTGACAACGGTCGTACGCGTGCGCTGCCATTTGCGAGCGTGACTTGCACCGTATCGCTGAAGACTGCTGCCGGATTTGCATCCTTGTTTCGCAAGGCGTTCTCGAACTGTTGTAATAGTGCTTGAAATGCGGTGGTGTCCGCGCGCGGAGCGGTCATGCGTAGCCACACAAGTTGCAACAGCGTTTCCAGATCTTTTGGCGACGCCCGTCCGTTCAGTCCTTCGCTCAAATCGGCGATGTATGGCGTGACGCCAGCAACTTTGCCGGTCAATTTTTTGTTCAAATCGATCAGTGAGAATTCGCCAACGCCACCGCGCTCGAGCACCGTCGTCGTGAAGGCGGTGCGAAAGACTGCACTATCTGGTGCCAAGCTTACGCCGCCTGGGCTCCACGCCGACATGACAACTTGATCGGCACTAAAATCGGTTGGTTTGACCAACACTCGTACGCCGTTGGACAGCGTCCACTCGGTCACTCCGATCGCCTCGTACTTTTTCTCGGCTACCACGCGTCCCGCCGCGGGCAGCGACTTCACCAGTGCGCCCTCGGCAATGGTTTCCGTCCATGCGGTGATTGGCGCGGTGGCGACTTGCTTGAAAACATCCCGCAACTCTGCGTCGGTTGGCACGCGTAAGCCCGCCTTGTCGGGCATGGACACAGTAATCACGCGATTGGCTTCGCCAATGCGCGATTTGCCGAGACTGTTCAACTCGACCAGTGTGATCGTCGGAAACACATGCTTCGCCATTGCAAATTCAAATCCGACCCCCGGAATCGCATCACCCGACAAGAAATTGTCGATGTATTCGGAAACAAACGAACCTGACGGCGTTTTGTCGCGCTCGGTATACGCGCGCTCGAATGAGCGTAGATAATTCGTGCGCGCACGATCAAGTTCGCTTTGCAAAAATCCAAATTGTTGCACGCGCGCGGATTCGGTGAGCAGCAGCTGCAACGCCTCTACAATCTTGCCTTCTTTCGCATTGGCGTTAAGCGAGTAGTAATCGGCACCGCGGACCAAGTTGCCACCGCCCGCGCCAGCACCAGCGAATGGCGCATCAGGCTTCTGAGACAACTCACCGAAGCGCGCGTTCAACATGCTGTCGTACAGTCGCTGCATCAAGTCATGACGCAGCTCACCAACGGTTTTGGTAAAGGTGGGCGGAAGCTTCCACAACACACCGACCGACGATGACGTGATTTCACGATCAGTGGCGACGGACACCAATGTCGAGTCGTGTTTCGGAACGCTCGCCACCGTGCGTGGACGTGGCGCGGCGCGGCGTGCGATCGGTCCGAACGTATTTTTGATTAGCGTCTCGAGTCGTGCCGGGTCGGCGTCACCAACCGCGATCACCGCCATGAGGTCTGGGCGATACCAGTCACGCCAGAAGCGACGCAGTAAGGACGCGTTGGCGGTTTCGAGCGTTTTCGGATCACCAATCGGAATGCGTTTTGCGTACCGTGAACCGCGAAAAAGCACTGGAAATTGCTTCGTACGTATGCGCTCGCTCGCACCAAGTCCATCGCGCCATTCAGATAAGACCACGCCACGTTCGGCAACGACGTCGAGCGAGTCGAACAACACGCCATTCGCCACTTCACCCAGAAACCGAAAACTCTTTTCGAGAATGCCAGCGCTATCTGTCGGTACGGGCAAGATGTACACGGTTTCGTCGAAACTGGTATACGCGTTCAAGTCCGCGCCAAAACGTACGCCGATGGATTCGAGATATTTGATGATGTCATTTTTCGCGAACGATTTCGTTCCGTTAAACGCCATATGTTCAATGAAGTGCGCGAGCCCCTGTTGGTCGTCGTCCTCGAGAATCGATCCGGCATTGACCACCAGTCGAAGCTCGGCGCGTTGCTCTGGTTTGGCGTTGCGACGCACGTAGTACTTCAACCCGTTCGCGAGCGTACCAATGCGCACCGCAGAGTCTGTCGGCAACGTCGCGGTCAGCGCGAACGAATCTTTGACTGCAGTCGCGCGCGCGGCCGGTTTTGGGGACGCCTTCGCGACTGAGACCTGCGCGTCCGCGAGGGAGGCGGCAACACTGCCAATCGCAAAAACCGCGGCAGCGTACAATGAGCGGAGCGAAATCGGAATCATGTGAGAAAGGCGAAGAGATTTACGGATGGCGTTCGGCGCTGGGCGCGCGGCGGTTCGTCCCACTAACGAAACTAACGTTGAAAAAAAGCAACGACAGACCACGGATGACGCTTCACGAATTAAACCGCCCGCGCAGCAGTGCCCTTAAGTCCACCGTGGCCGCTGCTCTCGGCGGCGGGAGTGCCTGCACCGGATCTGCACCCAGCGTCACGCGCTGCATCGTGGCGCGAACGCCTGGATCGAGAAAGCGCGATAGTTGCCCGAACGCAAAGTCGGCACCCGTTCGCGTTGCGTAGCTGTGCAGCGGATAGGTGACAAAGAGCTGATCGCGGCTGCGTGTCATTGCGACATAAAGCAGGCGACGTTCTTCTTCGACTTGCGCTTCATCTCCGGCCGCGCGCGCCATTGGAAAAATGCCATCGGCCGCGTGAATCACGAAGACCACGTCCCATTCTTTGCCTTTCGCCGAGTGCGCGGTGGAGAGGATGAGCGCGTCGGTTTCGTCGTTACCGCCGACCGCGAGATCTTGTGTATTGGACGGTGGTTCGAGGGCGAGCGCAGACAGAAATGTGGAGCGATCGGGGTATCCTGCCGCAATCACCTCCAGCTGATCAAGATCCGACAAGCGTGGTGGCGCATCATCGTATGTGGCTTTGAGAATCGGATCGTACAGCTGGCGTACTATGCGAATCGCTTCGGCCGGCGAGTGCGTATTCACGCGACGCATTCCGTCCAACAGTGCGGAGAGCGCATGCAGTCCAGGACGCGCCCGTGCGGGAGCGCGGACGGCGCCGATGGCCATCGGTTGCCACTCATGAAGTGCGAGTTGCTCCACCGCCATGCGTGCCGTTGCGTCGCCAACACCGGGCAGTAAACGCAACAACCGATACCAACTTACTTCGTCGCGCGGATTTTCAAGGACTCGCAAGAATGCAAGAATGTCTTTTACGTGCGCGGCTTCAAGGAACTTGAGTCCGCCCCATTTCTCATACGGAATACGACGGTTCGCGAGTTCGATTTCCAAATCGGCTGACAGATATCCGGCGCGAAACAACACCGCCATCTCACGCAAGGGAATGCCTTCTTCGTGCAGCTGCAGGATGCGATCAACGACAAACTTTGTCTGTTCATGTTCATCGCGGAGTGTCACTAGCCACGGTGGTTCGCCGCCGGTGCGCTCCGTCCACAGTTGTTTCGAGTAGCGCTCGGTGCTGCGCGAAATCAGCGTATTGGTCGTTTCGAGAATAGGTGCGATTGACCGATAGTTGCGTTCAAGTGTGACGATGCGTGTCCCCGGGAATTGCGATGGAAAATCGAGGATATTGCGAATCGTTGCCCCACGAAAGGCATATATACTTTGCGCGTCGTCGCCGACCACGGTAATGCGTCCGTTGATGCAGAGCGCCCGCAAAATGCGCGACTGAAGCGGATTTGTATCCTGATACTCATCCACC
>JAYTTR010000508.1:0-3973 GCA_043744935.1 Gemmatimonadaceae bacterium | reverse complement strand
CGCGCATCTTCTCCTGATCATCCTGTGACATGATCATTGCGGTCTTGCCCGCGTCGTCGATGACGATGAACCGCTTCTTCTCACCATCGATGATCATGCCCCCTCCTTTCTTGCCAGAGCGATTCAAGCCGTCCATACGCATGCTCCTACCCTTGCTGATCTGCTGAATTGTGTCGGCTTTGTGGTTCTGTTTATCGCGCGTGACGAAGGTGGCAACGCCTTCGAAGCCAACTTGGGCTTCAACGCGCGCGCCGCTTAGCGCGACGGAGACGGATGCGACAACGAGATGTCGAACGTTGAGCGCCATTATCAACCTCGTGGGAATACCTGCGTGAGTAGCCACGTGTACGTGCACAGTAAATACAAACGCCGTCGCCGCGGGTTTCGCTAGAGTTGTTGTCACACAGCGGAATAGTCGCGTTCGGTATTCATCCGACTGAGGACACGAAGTTGCGATGCGCGCCGACAACGGGGAAATGTGTTTTTGCACGCTGAGCTCCGTAGTACCACTCCGTAACAGAAGCATTCTGAATCACGACGAAAATCTGCGGTTCGCATCCGCTCTGCCATTGATGCGATGGAAGTGCATCGACATGCCCTAATTCATTGCTCCTGCAGCCCCGTCCTCACACCACCAACGCCATCCCCTCCCACGCCGCCATCACCCGCAATACTCCTCCACTCACCCCCACCACCTCGCGACACCGCACCACCATCTCATCAATCTCGTCATCCCCACGATCTGGATGATGATGAAACAACACCAATTGCTCCGCACCACATTGCAACGCAAATCGCGTCGCCTCCTCCGCCGACGAATGCCCCCACCCAACATGCGCGGCCAACTCCGCACCGCGATACGTGGCGTCATGCACCAGCACCTTCACGCCGCACAGTTGCTCCGCCAACGCCTCACGCCACGCAATCACATCAGCGTCACCACTCGCATACGACAACTCGTTATCCGGCGCATACGCAATCGCCAACCCCTGCGCGTCTTGCACCAGCACGATCGCCGCGCCACCAGGATGCTGCGCCGCGACACGACGGACGCGCACCGTCTCGCCAACACGCACACCGTGTTCATCATCCCAATCGACGGCGCGCAGACCTCGCGCGACGCCATCCAATAACGGAAATAACGGTGGCGACAACAACATCTGTACAAACGTTTGTAACACGCCCGCCTCCGCATTGCCACACGCAATCTGCACGCGATGATCTGCACGCATCAACGGCGCAAAATGCGCCAGCCCCTGCACATGATCGCCATGACGATGCGACAAAAAAATATGAACAGGAAGACGTGCCGCGTCAGCATCAAGCATTATGCCCAACGCACGAACCCCCGTGCCGGCATCCAACACAATCACATGGCCATCACTGGTGTGCACATCCATGCACGGCGTGTTTCCACCATATCGCACCGTACGGACACTCGGACTCGGACACGTACCACGCGCGCCCCAGCAGCGCAAATGCATTCGCACTGGGGACGCCGAGTGCATCAGAGTCGCGGACGAGACCGAGCTTCAAGCGCGGCACGATCAACAATCGTTACCAATCGGCGCGCCACCGAGATCAACCCCTTATCCTGAAACTCCGCCATTGCACGCGAGACCGTCTCACGACTCGCGCCAATCATCTGCGCCATCGTTTGATGCGTGATCTGTTTCACCAACACTGCCGGCTGACCAGGCGCTGCATGCTCCAACAACACCTTCGCTACACGACCAGGCACGTCCAGCAACACAAGACTGCCAATCGTTCCATCAGCCTGACGCAACCGACGCGACAGCTCCACCATCAACCCCCACGCGACCGCGGGCGATTGCTCCACCTGGCGCCGGAAATCCGCCCGACGCAACACCAACAAACTCGAGGCTTGCGTGGCCACGACATGCGCCGAACGCGGACGTCCGTCTATGAGCGAAAGTTCGCCAAAATGATCGCCCACACCCAACACGTTGAGAATCACCTCACGCCCATCCTCACCAATCAGCAACACCTTGACCTCGCCGGCCCGCACCACGAACAATGCGTCGCCCGGATCGCCCTCGCTCACAATCACCGAGCCTTTCGCAAACTTCTGCTCACGCGTGAGCTCCGCAAAACCACGCACGGCTTGGCGATCCAGCTCACGAAAGAGCGGGACCGTGGCAAGAAAGTCGCTGATACGTTCCAGCGACGCACTGACAGTGGCCGGCGTAAAGCGCAACGGCGTTGTTCCGAAAGTCACCATGATATGCTACCTCAGGACGGTTGACTCTGTGAAGGTACGGCCAAAAAATAGTTGGGCAAGGCACACCAATCCCAACCTGCGCACTGGAGAGATTGGTTATCTTTTGGTGATACCCGTAACACATCAGCAAGTGCAGTGCCGCGGCAGATGATCCGCCGCACATGCAGCGTAGCCCTGCCTCACCATTCAGGCCGTGACTAGGATCACACGAACTATCACAAATTCGTCACTATCATCCGCGTGCTGACGCATCTGCGCGATCGCATCGACGACGCGCTCCGCCGCGCCACCGAAGTGGAACAGTTGCTGGCCGATCCCGAAACGGTCAAAGATTCACCTCGGCTTGCTGCACTCGGACGGGAGCATCACCGCCTCGGCGACGTGGTAATCAAAGCCAACCGGCTCGCGAAAGCCGAGCTGGAATTGGCCGATGCGCGCGAGATGGCACATGGCAATGACGCCGAATTCGCGGCCGAAGCAAAAGCAGAAGTCGACCGCCTGGAAGCAGAAAGCGACGCGCTCGAAAAAGCACTGCTGCCACTGCTCATTCCACGCGATCCACTCGACGACCGGCCCGCCATCTTCGAAATTCGCGCCGGGACAGGAGGCGACGAAGCCGCACTCTTCGCGGCCGACCTCCTCCGCATGTACACGCGATTTATCGAACGCCGCGGCTGGCGTATCGAAAGCATCTCGCACTCCGACGGCGCACTCGGCGGCATCAAGGAATCGGTGTTCAAGGTGGTCGGCGACGGCGCTTTCGGCATTCTACGCTGGGAGTCGGGTGTACACCGCGTACAACGCGTACCCGCTACAGAAAGTCAGGGACGCATTCACACATCAGCTGCTACCGTGGCGGTCCTTCCGGAAGCGGAAGAAGTTGACGTGCGCATCGAAGACAAGGATTTACGCATCGATGTCTTTCGCTCGTCCGGGCCCGGTGGACAAAGCGTCAATACCACCGACTCCGCCGTGCGCATCACGCACATTCCCACCGGGCTCGTGGTGTCGCAACAAGATCAAAAATCGCAATTGCAAAACAAGGCAAAAGGCATGATGGTGCTGCGTTCGCGATTGCTGGATTTGCGTCTCTCCGAACAAGAAGCCGAACGGTCACGCATGCGTCGCAGTCAAGTCTCGACGGGCGATCGATCCGCGAAAATTCGCACATACAACTATCCGCAGGGACGCGTGACCGATCATCGCGTTGGCGTTACGCTGTACGACATTGCACGCGTCATGGATGGCGAACTCTCCGCATTCCTCGACGCCATTGCGTTGGCGAATGCAGAAGAGAGCTTGAGTAGCTAACTCGTGCTTGATGACGTACACGGCAACATGCGCGCGGTGCTTACGACAATCGCAACGTTGTTCGCCCAGTCGCCGCGTATTGATGCCGAGTCACGAGCGGATGCGCCGCGTGAAGCGCGTCTGCTGGCCGCTGCGGTACTCGATGTTTCATTCGGCACACTTGCCCGTACGGTTGACGAGCCGCTGACGCTCGAACAACAATCGCGCGTCCTTCACGCTGCGCACCGACGCGCTAACGGCGAACCACTCGCCTATGCGGTTGGAACGGCCGCGTTCCGGCATCTCGTGCTGCACGTGGATGCGCGCGTGCTCATTCCTCGACCGGAGACAGAAATTGTCGTTGAGGCTGCGCTGGCTGTCACGGCGCAGCGCGCGGGCGGCACTGCCGTGGACATCGGCACCGGATCGGGCGCGATCGCC
>JAYTTR010000507.1:0-4017 GCA_043744935.1 Gemmatimonadaceae bacterium | reverse complement strand
CCGTCACCTTGGACGCGAGCATGCGTCCCACGTCAGGGATTGCGACCTGCTCGGCGAGCTTTGCAACGTCAACTTCACCGATCGAGGCACCGACTTGGCGCTTTTGGACCGCGCCGCCGGTGCCCGTGACTATGACCTGCTGCAGTTCGACCGCGCTCTCTGAGAGGCGCATATCAACGCGGACCGTATCATTTCCCGCGATCGTTACTGCGCGCGTCTGCGGACGATTACCGAGGCGAGTAGCGCGGAGGGTGACTTGACCGGCTGGTACGTCGCGGATGGTGTAGCGTCCGCTCGCGTCTGTGATAGCGGCGGCGCGTTCATTGCCGACGACTTGCACGCGAACCTGGCTAAGCGGGCGACCCGTACTGGCCTCAGTGATTGAGCCGGAAATAGCCCCCGACTGGGCCGCCGCCGTATTGGCGGCAAGGATGAGTGCGGTCGCCAAGTAACTTAGCCTGGCAAAGGAACTCATGCCCCCTGGTCGACGAGATGCGTTCATGTTTCCCTCCGAAGGGTTGTGAGGACAACGTCCGTCTCGCTGCGGGGAACGGCGGGGTTGGCGGCAGGTAGAACGAGCGGTGCAGCAGGTTGGAAGCGCGGTCAATAACCGGGGTGATGTGGACGGGTAACTCGCAATAGATTGCTGAGCGAGTTCCATCGTGCCGACGATTGTGTACAGCGCTGTCCAAGCCCCGCCGATATTGTGGAGGTTTCTTGCAGTTTGCAATAGTACTGAGCTACGGAATTTTACGTATTGAATTTTTCTTGCCTCCTTGTCCTTCCGACTGGACGCGTCGGTGTTTCCGCGTCTAGGATTCGCCCATACGCGGAGTTGCGATGCTAGAGATGAACGCACGGGCGCAGGCCTCGCGCAGGACGAAACGCTGGTTTGTGCAGCTGACGGCGACGATTTCAGAGGTCGCTGCGCTGCTTGTTGTCGGTGCGTGCGTCACTGAGCACGCCACGGGTCCCGCCATTCCGTCGGGCGATCCCAGTGCGTTCACCTGGCAGCTCCCGGTGGGTTTTCCACGGCCGCTCGTCCCATCCGACAATCCGATGTCGGACGCGAAGGTCGAATTGGGGCGCCGTCTCTTCTATGATACGCGTCTTAGCGGGAATACCGCCTTCTCGTGTTCGTCCTGCCACAAGCAGGAGAACGCCTTCGCCGATGCGCGCAATCTGCCGTTCGGATCGACCGGGGAGCCGCACCCCCGGAACAGCATGTCGCTGCCGAACGTGGCGTATCAGGTGGTGTTTGGTTGGGCCGATCCCCGGACGCGTCGCCTCGAGGAGCAGGCGCTCATTCCGATGCTGGGCCAGCATCCCATAGAGCTCGGACTCGCGGGGCGGGAGAACGAGCTTCTCGATCGCTTGCGCGCGGTGCGGTTGTACCAGGACTTGTTCCGCGTTGCGTATCCCGCTGAGTCGACGCCGATCTCGTTCGGCAATCTGACCAAGGCCATCGCGTCGTTCGAGCGCACCTTCATTTCAGGTGAAGCTCCGTACGATCGATATAAACGCGTCGACGCGAGCGCGCTCTCGGATGCGGCAAAAAGAGGCGAGGCCCTGTTTGTGGGCAATCGCCTCAAGTGCTCGCAGTGTCACGCTGGTACCTTCTTCACCAACGCTGCGAAGTCGATGGAATCTTCCTCTACCGCCGATCCCGAATTCTTCAACAACGGCTTGTACAACCTTGGCGGCACCGGCGCGTATCCCGCGCCTAACACCGGACTGCAGGCAATCACCGGCGTTGCGTCAGACATGGGGAAGTTCAAGGTGCCGTCATTGCGGAATATCGAGGTGACGTTTCCGTATATGCACGATGGAACGGTGGCGACGTTGTCGGACGTGATCGATCACTACGCGGCTGGCGGACGGACAATTGCGACCGGGGCCAACGCCGGCGTGGGGCGCGACAATCCTTACAAGAGCGCGCTGGTTGCGGGGTTCACGATTACGGCTTCCGAGAAGAGCGATGTCATTGCGTTTCTGAAGTCGCTCACTGACTCGACGTTTCTGACGGATCTTAAGTTTTCGAATCCGTGGATTGTGCGGTAAGCGCTCGCCGACGAACGCATCCAAGACCCTTCGACTGCACGCGTTCCGCTCCGTCGATGGTACTGTCACCCTTCAATCACCGGATCATGTTGCAAGGAATTCGATCTGTTCGTGCGGCCGTAATGCTGGGCGTGCTGTTCCCGTTTGGTGCGACGAGGCTGCAGGCACAGCGAGGCGCAACACACGCACGGTTTCATGTTGAAGAAACGACGATCGCTCAAGTACACGCGGCGTTTCGTGGGCACACGCTTACCTGTCGCGTGCTCGTCCAATCCTATCTGGACCGCATCGCGGCATATGACAAGACTGGACCAGCGATCAACTCAATTATCACGCTCAATCCGGGTGCCTTGGCCACTGCAGACTCCCTTGATGTGCTATACGCACGTGGCGGACCCGTTGGAGCACTACACTGCATACCGATGATTGTGAAAGACAATTTCGAGACGGTGGGGTTGCAAACCACTGCGGGTTCTTTGGCGCTGGAAGGCTGGAAGCCGCTACAAGACGCGACGATGGTCGCGCGTATTCGAGCCGCCGGAGCAATTGTGTTAGCGAAATCCAACTTGGCCGAGTGGGCGTTCACGCCGTTTGAAACAGTGAGTTCCATTTTGCCGGGTTACACGCGCAATCCGTACGCGTTGGATCGTGTGACGGCTGGCTCCAGTGGTGGGACCGCAGCGGCAATTGCCGCGAGCTTCGGTGAGGTTGGATTGGGTAGCGACACAGGCAATTCTATCCGTGGGCCATCGTCGCATTTGGCGTTGGTCGGCATTCGGTCTACGATGGGGCTGACGTCGCGCGCCGGAGTGGTGCCGTTGAGTGCCGTGGCCGATGTTGCCGGTCCGATGGCGCGCACTATGGCTGATGCGGTCGCAGTATTCGATGTGATTGCCGCGAGTGATCCGGCCGATCCTGTCACTGAACCTGCCGATAGCAAACGTGATAGGGACTATCGACTCTCGTTGGTGCCGGGTGCGCTCAAGGGTGCGCGCATTGGCATTCTGCGACAAGCGTACGAGCGTGCGTCGCTCGACACCGAAGTGAACGTCGTATTCTTGCGCGCGGTGGACGCGCTGAAAGCGCAGGGTGCAATCATCGTGGATCCAGCGCGCGTCGATTCACTGGATGTGATTCAGCGTCGGCAGGAAGGTGGCTGCAATCGTTTTAAAGCGGACCTTGAGCGCTACTTTGCGGCGCGCGGTTCGAATGCGCCGGTGAAAACGATCGAGGCCGTGCTGCAGAGTCGGAAGTTCCATCCCACAGTCGAGCAGCGTTTGCGGGATGCGGCGCAGGCGACGGAAATGCCTGAGCAAAGTGCAGGATGCATGAGCCGCGAAAAGGTGCGTGACGCGTTGCGCGTTGCGGTGTTGCAACTGATGGACTCGCTCAAACTCGATGCGCTGGTGTATCCCACGTGGAGCAATCCACCGCGTTTGATTGGCGACCTCAACACACCGGCCGGTGACAACAGTCAATTGTTTGCGCCAAGTACGGGCTTTCCAGCAATCACGGTGCCGATGGGGTACACGCGCGGCAACGTGCTGCCGGCAGGCATGACGTTTTTCGGTCGTCCGTGGAGTGAAGGAACGCTGATAAAACTCGCGTACGGGTACGAGCAGGCCACGAAAGTTCGACGTGCGCCGAGTTCGGTACCAGCGTTGGCGGTTGTGGTTTCGAAGCGAAAAAGTTGACCGCGAATTTCGCGTCGAGTTCTCTATTCAGACGTGCAAAAACGCGGACAAGCGCAGTAAGAATGGAAACGCACGGACACCGCAACATTTTATCTTGTTTTTAAACAGACAGCACACGGAGAACTGCGCGATGGCTCGAGTTGCCGTTTTAGGGATGGGGTTATTGGGCAGCGGATTCGCCGAAGGATTGCTGTCGCGCGGCGGAAACGATGTCGCGGTTTGGAATCGTACGAGCGCCAGAACAGCTCCGCTTGTCGCACTC
>JAYTTR010000506.1:0-15869 GCA_043744935.1 Gemmatimonadaceae bacterium | reverse complement strand
ATTTAGTCGCCGAGTTGATCCGGCCACGCTCGAACGTGTCGATTCGCCGGCGCAGATCGATTCGTGGAATCGAACGTGGACGTTTTTTGAATGGAATCTCAAGCCAGCCGAAGATCGCTCGAAACCAGCCGCACCGGTGCGGGTGCAACCGGAGTGAGTGACGCGGCACTTGACCTTGATGCGCTACGCACGCTGCTGGTCGACCGACATACCATTGGTCGGCAACTCGGTCGCGGTGGTATGGGTGCCGTGTATCTCGCACGTGATTTGCAACTCGATCGCTCCGTCGCCATCAAGGTATTGCCGAGCGAGTTTGCGTCGCAGCCGGACGTGCGTGAACGATTTTTAAGGGAGACACGCACGGCGGCAGGGTTTTCACATCCCAATATCGTGCCGGTGTTTGCGGTTGAAGATCGCGGGAATGTCTTGGCGATGGCGATGGGTTACATCGAAGGCGAAAGTGTTGCCGAACGCGTGCAACGCGCGGGTCCGCTGACGGTCAAAGAAGCCGTGCGCTTGCTGCAAGACGTCGGGTACGCGCTCGCGTATGCGCACGGGCGTGGCGTGGTACATCGTGATATCAAGCCAGACAATATCAGGCTGGAGCGTGCGACTGGCCGTGCGCTGGTGATGGACTTTGGTATTTCGCGAACGATTGCCCCTGCGTCGACCGAATCGCGCGCGGGGTTAACGCGCGTTGGCGAGGTGGTGGGCACGCCCGAATTCATGAGCCCGGAGCAAGCGTCGGGCGACCACGTGGATGGACGCAGCGATCTGTATTCGCTCGGGCTTGTCGCGTGGTACGCCGTGACTGGCATACTCGCGATCAGTGGCGAGACCACGCAAAAAACACTCGTCAAACAACTGACGGAAACCGTACCGCCGGTCTCCAGCGCGCGCGGCGAGTTGCCGACGCCACTGGCTGATGCAATTGATCGGTTGTTGCGCAAGGATCCGGAAGAACGCTTCGCCACGGCAGAGGCGCTCGTTGAAGCAATTGACGCCGCGCAGCTGTCCGCGCCCGATATCCCGCTGCCCGTGCGCCTGTTTCAACAAAATGGCAAAAGCTATGTCGTGAATGCGGGCATGGTCATCGTATTGGCACTTGTGAACTACACACGCGCCGAGCGCGAGGCGAGACTCGATCAGGTGATAACGGTGAGCGTCGCGATCGCCCTTGAGTTTGTCCTGCTGATGACCATCGCACGGCAGGCGCGCACGTTGCGGAGTTTAGGATTTGATCACAGCGCGCTGCGCAGAGGACTGCACGCGATTATGGACGAAGGCGACGAGGCACGTGCACAGGGGCTGACCGTACCGGGTGTCGCGCGTAAGCGTCGTTTCCGATTGCTCGTCGCGGGACCTGCGTTTCTGATAGGACTATATAATTTGATCACGGGCATGTCGCGGCGTGTTGAGTACAAGCCGGGATATTTCGCATTGTCGCGAGCTGGTGCCACGCTGGCTATTACTGCTGCGTGCAGTATGGTTGTCGCCGCGATGCTGGT
The DNA here is from genome assembly GCA_043744935.1 of Gemmatimonadaceae bacterium. Classification (GTDB taxonomy): domain Bacteria; phylum Gemmatimonadota; class Gemmatimonadetes; order Gemmatimonadales; family Gemmatimonadaceae; genus Gemmatimonas. The sequence goes on along the minus strand of JAYTTR010000506.1, from coordinate 14,361 downwards.
CGTGGTCGATCCGTATCGTCGTCCGGTGCTGCAACGCATCGCCAATGCCTTTTGGGGCGGACCAATTGGCGCGTTGTTAATGGGCCGCGCTCGTACGACGGCAGTGTCGTCGGCAATCACGCGTCCGCATGTGCGCGCGTTACCGCCGGTTGCGAAGCCAATCGCGATGCCGGTGGCTGCGAACGCCGGTGTGGTGCCCACTAGTCAGCTCGCTGATATCGAACGCCGCCTGCGCGCGCTCGAACAACGCCCTGATTTGCGATAACGTAATATTTGAAGGTTGCTGTTCGTCCATCATCTCGTCGGAGCGTCGCATGGTTCGTACATCGTGCCGGGTGCGTTTTGTTCGGTTTGTTCTTTCGACGGCAGGACTCGTCGTTGGCCAAACGCTCTCGGCGCAAGCACCGGAACCGATCCGCTTTGCGCGATTGGCCGGCATCGCGAATGATGGGCGGGTCGCCTTTACCTATCAGGACGATATTTGGGTCGTGGACGCAGACGGCGCGAATCCTCGACGGATTACGTCGCATATGGCGCGCGACTTTTCACCACGGTTTTCGCCGGATGGCCGGATGATTGCGTTTACATCCAATCGCAACGGCAACAATGATGTGTATGTCGTCCCGTCAAACGGCGGTGAACCAAAGCAGCTCACGTGGTACGCGGGCAACGATGAAGCGCTCTATTGGACGCCGGATGGGAAGGGCGTTGTCATGTCGAGCCAGCGCGGCGCCAATGCATGGGGCTCACCGCTCTATGTACAACCGCTCGATGGCAGTGTCGCGACGCCGCTGGGGATGGGTATCGCACGCGCGGGCATGTTGAGTCAGGATGGTACGACGATTGCGTTCAATCGCAATTTGCCAAGTGCGTGGCGGAAGGAATATCGCGGGAATGCATCGGCGAACATTGCGGTGATGAACGTAAAGAGTGGTGACATTACCGAGATCACGAATACAGATTTGAAGCAATTCAAGACAATGTCAAACAATGTGTTTCCCATGTGGGGTGCAGACGGCATGATTTATTATGCGACCGAGCACGATGGTCCATACAACTTGTGGCGTATGTCGCCGAAAGGCGGCGCGGCGCAACAGGTTACCTCGCACAAGGACGGTGGAGTGTTTTTCCCGTCCATCTCACCCGATGGCAAACACATCGTCTACCAAAATGACTTTGACTTGTACACGATCGACGTACCCAACGGCAAGTCAAGGAAATTGACAATCGCGATGTCGTTTGATCCGAAAGAAAATGACATCTCTATTTTATCGGTGCAGAGTCGAGCCGAAGGTTTCAGCGTTTCTCCCTCGGGCGAATACCTGGCCGTTGACTACCATGGCGAGATCGTGATTGTCCCGACGGAGCAGGGAGTTGGTGAGCGCACCCAAGTAACCAGTTCGCCGTGGCGCGATGTGCAAGAGGCATATTCGCCTGACGGGAAGAAGTTGGCGTACGTCAGCGATGAATCGGGCGATCAAGAAATTTGGGTGTTTGATCTCGCTAGTGGTGCGCGAAGGAAGTTGACAAAAATTGCAGCGGAAAAGAGTGCAATCACGTGGGCGAATAATTCGCAGAAACTCGCGTTCACGTCTGACAATCGTATTTTCGAAGTCGATCTCACCGGCTCGCCCGCACGAGAGCTCGCGCACAACGAAGCCGGTGGTTTTGCACTCGACCAATACTCGGCCGACGGAAATTGGTTGCTGTATAGTCACAGCGATGATGAGCAAAACTCCGATGTGTATCTCTTCGACATCAAGGCGAAGAAGGAATACAACGTTACACAGAATCCGTGGAATGAACGCGCGGCGGCGTTAACACCCGATGGGAAGACGGTGGTGTTCACGTCGAATCGGAACGGTACAAGCAATCAGTTGTTTGCGGTGACGCTGTCGAGAGTGGTGGAAGATCCGAACGATCCGTTGGTGCGTGAGCGGTCGCGTCGTGCTAACGGTGGTGCCGGTGGTGCCGCTGGGCGTGGTGGTCGAGGGAGTGGTGCAGGGGTGGTTACCGATGATGCGGCCACGAACGAGGTCAGCAACATTCGCCCCGACCTGGCGGGAATCGGTCGGCGTGCGATTGAACTCACGAGTGGTACGGCAAGCGTCGGCCAATTTTTTCTATCGCGCGATGGTCGCACGGTGTTTTATGCGATCGGCGGTGGTGGTGGTCGTGGGGGACAAGGCGCTCGCGCGGGTGGTGCAACGACTGATGTAGCAGCCAACGGATTGTATTCCGTCAGCATCGATGGCCGTGATCGTCGTCGCATCGCCAGTGGAACCTTCGCGGGCATGCAGCCCACGGCAGATCGACGAGTGGTGTATTTCCGCGGACAAATTGCGACGAGCGTAGCGGCTCGCGGCGATCGTGCTGGTGCACCCGAGGTTGGGGTGCCTATCGAACGCCTCACCATTCCCGCAAATGGTGGTACTCCGATCGCAATCAGTGGTGGCGGTGGACGAGGAGCCGCCGGTGGTGCTGCGAACAGCGCGGGCGCTGCCGTGACCACCGGTGAAGTGGTCAACTTTGCCTTCAACGTGAAAGTGGACCGTCGAAAAGAATGGCAGCAAATCTTTGACGAATCGTATCGCGTCATGAAATACCGCTACTACGACCCGAAGATGCACGGGAAAGATTGGGCCGCCATCAAGGCGAAATATGAGCCCTTACTGAAATACGCGGGCACGAACGAAGATGTCTACGATATTGCCAATGCCGCCATCGGTGAACTCAGCTCGTCACACACGGGCGTGAGTGGCCCGTCGTCCGTGACCATTGATCGCACATACGGCACGCGCTATCTCGGCATGGAACTCGAACCGTCGAACGGAAAATATCGGGTGTCTCATGTGTACCGCGACGGACCAGCAGACAAAGAGTGGGTGGATATTCACGCGGGTGATTACGTGCTCGCGATTGATGGTACCGATATCAAAGCCGGCGACGACTACTGGAAAATTCTCAGTGACAGCGAGAATGAATACGTTCCGGTAAAAGTCTCGAAGGCGGCCGATGGCTTGAACGCGAGAACGTATCGTATTGCAAGCGTCACGAGCCTGGCGACAACCAAATACGAAGAGTGGGTGGAGAACAATCGGGATTCGGTCGACAAAGCGACGGGCGGACAAATTGCCTACGTCCATATCAAGGCGATGGATCAACCGTCACTCGAGCGCTTCCAAAACGAGATCGATCGCTTCTGGCAGAAGAAGGGCATCATCGTGGATATTCGAAACAACGGTGGTGGAAACATCGATCAAGAATTGCTCGATATTCTCGAGCGTCAACCGTATCAGTTCTGGAATAATCGCAGTGGCTCGCGCGTATGGGGACGACGTCCGCGTCAAGCGATTGTTGGTCCGAAGGTGATGATGATCAACTATCGGTCGGTCTCGGATGCGGAGGTAACACCTGCAGGTTTTCGTCAGCTTGGCCTCGGTCGCATTGTCGGCAATCCAACGTCGGCACAGGTCATTGCGACGGGCAGCTATGCGCTGATCAATGGCGGGGCGGTTCGCACGCCAGGGTCGCTCGTCGTGAGCTGGGATCCGACGAAACCGAACAACTACGGATTTGATCTCGAAAACTTCGGTGTACCGCCGGACGTGTGGGTGAAAAATTCACCGGGAGACGATGCAAAGGGGATTGATCGCGAACTGAAGGCGGCGATCGATGAAGTAATGCGGATGTTGAAAACCGGGACGACGCGAGTGTCTTCGCAGCACTGAACGCGCGACTACCGGCACCGATGCAAGTCGATCTCAACGGCAGCGCCGCGCAACACCATCACGGATACGGACTGCTTTTTCCCCGCTAACGTGCACGTCAACGTCCACGATTCCTGGAGATGTGCTTGCGCGTGCTGACTCGGTCGCACCGATGGGTTCACGTGCCACGTGACGGCCGAACGCCCACGTGGCACCGTTAACGTGGACGAGAGCTCCATCGGGAAACTGAGCGCAGGCGCTTTGCTGCTGTCTGCGCCAATCACCGGTGACGACTCCATCGTAAACTGTTTATGCAATGTGAGCGTTGCACCAGCGGGTGCTTTGATGTTCAGCACCGAATGCAGCGCAGGGTTTGCCGCCGCTTCATAGAGCCGCATGAATCCTGCCCGAGCGCTTGATCCGGGATAAACGCCAGTGCCAAAGTACTGATCAACGACGAATGAATACGCCGGATGAAAGGATCGCTGTCCCGGCGCGTTTTCAAACGTGAAAGCAAAAGTACCGGCGGAGTAGTAGGCAATTTCTTCCAGCGTACCGCTCGCGACGTAATAAATCTTTGGCCACGGACCCGCGGGCCATTTCAGATCGCTTCCCAGCGCTTGTGCGAGTGAGTCGTATGGAACAACGTCGGCCGGAATGGGTTCTTCGGCCGCGCTCGGTACGCGCAGCACCTTTGCATCCGGCGTGTGATTGCTCAGTGCGACCACCACCTGATGCGACGACAACAGGTCGCGAATACTTTGATTTTCCGGTTCGGAAAAGGGCCTTTCGCCGCGCGAGCTACCGCCTGACACACCAACGGTCGCGCCGCCACCACCCCAGAACGCGCCGTAATTGCGGTTGATATCCACGCCAGCGTCGGCATTGACCGGAGCCGCGCATTCGGCCCACGTCGGCACTTTCCCAATCGTCACGCGACAGTTTTTGCGTTTCTGTTCGTTGATGAGCGAGCGCGACATGTCGAAGCCATCGGGATTGACGATAGGCACCACGATCAAACGCACATCGTTGAGCAATGCTGTCATGCGCGGATCGACGCCATCATTTTGAAGCACATCCCACACAAACTCCATCGTCAACTCAACCGTCGGCCATTCGCGCGCGTGATGCAGTCCGGTCATCAAAAAAACAGGCTTGCCCGAACTCCGTTGCACGTTACGCGAAATCTCGAGCCCCCACATCGTTTGACCAAGTAACGATTGGTGCGACAATGCAAACCGTTTCGCGAGTGATGGATATGCGGTCGCGATGCGTTCCAATTCATTGTACGTCTCGCTTAGTGTGCGATACGTGACACGACCGGTGGGCAGCGGCGACGGGTAGGCGATCGGACCCGTAACCGGGGCAGTTCGTGGCGCGGCGGTTGGCGGCGTCTGTGCATGCGCGAAGCGCACAACGAGCACCAGCAGTGCGAATCGCGTCGCCGCACATGACGTCCTACGTCCGAGTTTCATGAGTGATGACAAAACGTGATGAGGATACGCCCATACGCACAATCGCGATCAACTTGACCTCAATATGCGCCTCCGGCCAGTCGAGGTGACCATCCTGGTTCCTGGTACCCAATCCTTCATCATTGACCTATTTTGCCATTGTGCTCCGCCCTATTTGGTTCCGTGCCCTGATCGCTGTCTGGGGCCTGTGGTTCGCGACCGCGCTTACGCAGCCGGCCGGAATGTTCGAATGCACCATGCACGCAGGACATGGCTCGCACGCGATGTCGCACGGCGATCACCATGCGCAGTCAACGCACGTCGTGCACGACGCGAGCGCGATGACTCACGGAGCGCATACTGCTCCCGCACCGACACCGCAGAACGAAGTCTGTACGTGCCTCGGCGAGTGCTGTACTGCCATGCCTGTATCGTCGCCCGAGCCCGCTGTAGCGCTAGCGGTGCTCGCAACGATTGCCGTGCCAACCCCAATGTACGCTCCGATCGCGTGGGTCATTCCGCAACGCGAGTACCTGCTCCCCTTTGCCAACGGTCCCCCCATTCGCCTCGCGCCGCAGTCTTCATCGCGCCAGGCCTGGACCTCAGCACCGCATCGCGTCGCAACGGCGTAGCGCGGGGTGTTGGGCGTGGCTTGTCGCCCTCACTCCTTCACGCTCCTACGTCATTTGTCACGCCCATGAAACCTCTCGCATTCATTACCGCCTCGCTGCTTGCCGCGAGTGCGGTGCGCGCGCAGGACTCCACGAAAGTACAGTCAAAAACTACGCGCGACTCTGCGGCCAAGCTCGATCAAGTGCGCGTCAGTGCCGATCGCGACCGTCGCTCAACGCTCAATAAACTTACCCTTCCCGTCTCCGCGAGTATTACAGCGCAGCATGCTTTTGAAACAGTCAACATCGTGGACACGGAAGACGCGGTGAAGTATCTGCCCAGCGTCTTCATTCGAAAACGCAACAACGGGGATACGCAGGCCACATTGTCCACGCGCGTATGGGGGCCGAGTTCAAGTGCGCGCACCTTGATTTACGCGGACGGTGTGCCGATCACCGCACTCATTGCAAATAACAACAATATCGGTGGTCCGCGGTGGGGCCTGGTGGCACCGGAAGAAATTGAACGCATCGACATGATGTACGGCCCGTACTCCGCCGCCTACGCGGGCAATAGCATAGGGGCCGTGATGGAAATTACGACGAAGCTTCCCGAAAAATTCGTCGCGTCGGTCAATCAAACTCAGTCCGTGCAAGCGTTCAATTTGTACGGCACGAAAAGCAACTACGGCACAGCGCAAACGGCGATCCACATCGGTGACCGTTTTGGGAAATTCACCGTCTCCGCCAGCGGCAATTATCAGGACAGTCATAGTCAACCACTCAGTTATGTCGTCGGCACAACGTTCCCGGCGGGCACGACGGGTGGCTTTCCCGCGCAAAATAAGCTCGGTGTCGCCGCCAACGTGCTCGGCGCCAGTGGCATGCTGCACACGAAGATGGTCAATGCCAACGTGAAACTGGCGTACGATATCACGCCGGCCGTGCGCCTCGCATACGCGTTTGGATTCTGGCAGAACGACGCGAACGCCGGTGTCGATCCATACCTGCGCAAGGCCGATCAGCCGAGTTTCGCGGCGCAAGCCGGTTTTGCGAGTGGCAATTATGCGTTGCTGCAACAGCACACATCGCAAAGTGTATCGCTGCGTACGGATACGAAAAAGGATTGGGACTACGAAGTGGTTGCCACGCAGTATTCGTTCGACACGGACAAACAACGCTTTCCGATCAGCGCTGCGGCAACAGGGTTGACGTTCAGTGCGGCCGGTCGGGCGGCGGTTCTTTCCGGAACGGGTTGGACAACATTCGATGCGAAAGCGGCGTGGCATGCGGGCGGTCTGACGGCAGCACACATTGTGAGCGTTGGCGCACACTACGATCGCTATACCCTGTTCAATCCCACATACAATACGTCTGACTGGCTTGCTGACGCGCCATCGACAAGTGTTGCGACGGAAGGAGACGGAAAAACTCGCACGCAGGCAGTATGGGTACAGGATGCCTGGCGCATCACAAACGCGGTAAAATTCACATTCGGTGCTCGTTACGAAGAGTGGAAAGGCTTCGACGGTTTCAACGTGAACGGTGCGACGCAAATCACGCAACCCACCGTCCGCGCGTCGAAGTATTCACCCAAGGCCACGCTGAGCTGGTCGCTCACACCGCAGTGGACGCTCACAGCATCCGTAGCCAAAGCCTATCGATTTTCCACGGCCGGAGAGCTCTACCAACTGGTTGCAACGGGAACAACGTTCACGTCACCAGACCCCAGTCTCAAGCCAGACAATGTGCTCTCGAGCGATTTCCGCGCTGAACGCCAATTTGACCACGCACACGTACAACTCGCGCTCTTCAATGATGATGTGCACGACGCGATTCTTTCACAGTTCAATTCGCTCGTACCCGGATCGACGACGCTGTATTCGTTCGTGTCAAACGTCGACCACGTGCGCGCGCGGGGCGCGGAGATGGTGATGGGCACCAACAACTGGCTTGTGCGAGGGTTGGAGTTCAACGGGAGCGTCACGTATCTCGACGCAAAAATCCTGGCGTTGTCCGGACGTGCAAGCGCGTCGGCGGCCGCTGGAACATCGGTCGGCAAAGTGCTGCCGAACATTCCAAAACTTCGCGCAACATTTGCCACGACGTATCGCCCGGTCAGCAAGCTTTCACTCACGGTTGGCGGACGATACAGCGATCTCCTGTACACCACGCTTGACAACGCCGACGTCAATCCGAATACGTATCAGGGATTTGCGCCGTGGTTTGTAGCAGACGCGAACGTCAACTATCGCGTGTCACGCCACTGGAATGCGTCACTCGGCGCCGACAATCTGCTGAATCGCAAATACTTTTTGTTTCACCCGTTCCCGCAGCGCTCGTTTGTTTCGAGCGTGCGATTCGTCTTCTAGCGCGTTACCCGTTCACTGCACATTTTCGGAGCGCCGCGGCAAATCGCGGCGCGTCCGTCACCTTCAATCCACACACACCAACACGTAGTCCCTCTCTCATTGGCACCACAAACACCCCTTCTGCTTGCAATCGCTCGGCCACTGCAAACGGCTCGTCGAGCAAAATGGCTACGAAAAATCCGCCGTCCCACGGCGCGGCGCTGAGGCCTTCTGCACGCAGCGCAACATCGAGCGCGTCGGCACGCTGCGTGAGTATGGCGCTCCAGCGCGAGTGTTCCTCCGCGAGCGCGCGCTGCGCTGATTCGTCGCGCGTCATACGCAGCAACACGCTCATGGGCGCGCGCGCGCAATTGGAAAATGTGCCGCGACAACTGGTGGCCAACGCAGCGCCAAGTGCTCGGTCACTACTCCATGGAAACACGAGGGCACCGGCGCGTGCACCGTACAGTGTAAACGCTTTGCTGAGACTCAGACTCGCGCCAACCAACACGTCGCGCTCCGCGCCGAACGCTGCGTAATCGTCCAACGCTGCACGCACCTTGTGCTGATCTCGCGCGTAGTCGAGATACGCGAAATCGAGGAGCAGGGTAACGGGACCAAGCGGCGTGAGGTCTCGCAGCATCCGCAGTAGCGCGCGACGATCGGCGGTGGTCAAACTTCGACCCGTCGGGTTGTGGCACGGATCGTTCAACCACAACAGTAATCGTCCTTGTACGTGCAAGATCGATTCGCACGCAGCACGCCACGCATCAACGTCTAACGGCTCACCAACGGCCGGATACGGCACCGTCTCCATCAGAATGCCGTTCTCCACACCGAGTGTGGCGTAGGGTCCCCAATACGGCGCAGCAGTAAGCAGCCGTTGCCCGGGCTGTAACAAATTGCGCAAGCTGACGGCAAGCGCGCCGGTTCCACCCGGCGTTGCCACACCGATACCGTACGATGTGAGCAACGGCCAATGCCGCTTCGTGAGCGCGAGGAGGTACGCGGGATCGCCAGTGATCGGCGCGTACGGCGCAATTTCTGGTGGACTGAGTTGGCGATACAGCCCCATCACAGATTCGTGGACAACTAGTCCACCATTGTCATCGAGCAGCGCGCCAACCGTGGCGTTGATCACCGACTCGCCCAAGCTGGCGCGCGCTTGCGCTGCAGAATTCAGCGTGAAAATCAAATCAGTGCCGTCGAACGCGTTTCGTGCAGGAACGAGATGGGGCGACATGTAGGGACGAAAAATTCGTGATCGGGGATTTGGGAGAGGAACAGCGTCAGATGGAAAGTCACGGATGCTGCGCCCGGCGGCAACTGCCTAGTCCCTACCCCCTCATCCCCAATTCAGGCATCCCTCGCATCACTCTCTCCATCGTCCGTCGACGAAATACCATCCCTGTCTGCTGTGCACCCATCTGCCTTCCTCATAACGGACAAAGCCTGCGCGCGGCATCTCGTATCGACCAGGAATCCACACATATTCGCGACCACGCCAGTCGTAGCGACCTGACACCCACACATACGCGCGTGATGGTGCGACGCCAAGTACTTCAACAATGCGTGTCGGTGGTCGCTGTTGCACGTATACCACTCCCGCACGCGGACGCTGCGCGACGACGCACGCGGAAAACATCAACATGCCAGTGAGCGCGGCCGCTGCGCGGACCTTTGGAATGTGTCGCATAAAATCTCCCATGTGGTCGGTTCACTTGATGAGACGACGTGCGGCAGAAGCCGTTAATGGGGAATAGGGATGAGGGACTAGAAAATGGAGCGCTACCAGGCGGTCTCACCTTCGATACCCAAATTTGTACCACCTTCTGCGGCAAGGCGAATATCCACAAAGCGAGCTTGCCGGCATCCACAATGCGTACGTTGCGAAACAGAATGTGCGTAAAGACGGGCGCGAGTGTACCGGTTGTTTCTGCGGACACGGTGTAGTGCGTGTCCATCCAAATACGTGCTTTGGTATTGCGAAGACACACATCCGCGTACGGAAGATTGGTCACGAGTCCGCCGCGACTTGCGTTCGATGTGATCCGTTGTCCGCGCCGTCGACCGAAGAATCCGTGACGTACATATGATCGACGCCACCCTTCGTCTCGCTTCAAACCATTCGCTCACAGCACCACGGCATGGCCCGTTGCGCACCCATCAATCGCGTGCTGAAAACGTTCCGTATCAAGCCATAGTTCGCCAGCATCAGCGAGCGTGGTGTCGCCGACCGGCGTCAACAAGGCTGCAAGGACCGCCAGTGCAGCAGCGAGCGACGACGCTCTGGCAAAACGAGAGAGGGAGATAAAGATGAACATGGCGAATGCCATGTCACACGCGCACATTGGCGTTGTCCACAGGTTACCGCTGCCCTCCGTCAACGCCGATCATCCGGCACACTTTGAAGATCATCGCCGCGGTTGGGTGCGCACTTTTTTTGGGCGCATGTAGCGCTACGTCCTCCACAGACCCCGTCGCAGCCGTTCCCGGGGCGCCGACAAGTCCCGTCGCAACCCCGGGTAACACCAGCGCGAGTATCGCATTCAACGCGCCAGCGTCGAACGGTGGTTCGGCGATTACGGGATTTCTCGCCACGTGCATAGCAGGTACCGACACGAAAACCGGCAGCAACCCGATCAGCCCAGTGCTCGTCATCGCACTCACCAATGGCATCAGCTACAGCTGCTCCGTGCGCGCGATCAACGCCAATGGTACCGGCGGCGCGTCGCCCAGCGTCTCGGTGACGCCGGCGCCGCGATCCTCCCCCAACTAATCCGACAACACGATGAACCAACTCTTCCGTCGAAAATCGATCGCGGATTGTGAAAACGACCTCACCGAACGTGGCGGGCTCAAACGTTCGCTCAATAAATGGCATCTTACAGCACTCGGTGTAGGTGCAACAATTGGTGCAGGTGTCTTCGTCACCACCGGCACCGCCATTGCCGGCGATGCGCTACGACCGGGTGCTGGTCCAGCCATCATCCTGTCATTCATTCTCACCGCACTTGCTTGCGGATTTGCCGCGCTCTGTTACGCAGAATTCGCCGCCATCGTACCGATCTCCGGCAGTGCCTACACGTATGCCTACGCATCACTCGGCGAACTCATCGCATGGATTATCGGCTGGGACCTGATCGTTGAATATGCGGTGGGCAACATCGGTGTCGCGATAGGGTGGTCGAGCTACTTTCGTGAACTCGTCAGTCACATCGGCATCAATATTCCAGCCTGGTTAGCGACAGACTTTCGCTCTGCACATGACGCCGCCGCTGCTGTAGCCGCCGGTGCAACAGACGCCTCAAATCTGTATTTGGCTTCAGCGCTTACCAGTGCGCCACTGCTGTTTGGCGTTCGCATGATTGCCAACGTGCCGGCATTTTTTGTCGTCGCGCTCGTGACCGTTGTCTTGATACGCGGTGTCAAAGAGTCAGCGAATTCAAACAATGTGATGGTGATTCTCAAAATTCTCATCATCATTTTCTTCGTTGGTGTCGGCATCTTCCTGCTCAAACCTGATAACTGGACGAATCCCGCAATTGGCGGATTTGCACCAAACGGTTTTGCCGGCATCAGCGCCGGCGCCGCTATTATTTTCTTCAGTTATATCGGCTTTGACGCCGTGTCCACCGCAGCCGAAGAAGCCGAAAATCCAGGACGTGATATGCCCTTCGGCATCATCATGAGTCTTGTTATTTGTACCGTGTTGTATATCGCACTTTCGGTGGTCATGACGGGTCTGGCACCGTGGAATAAGTTGGGAACGGCAGACCCGATGATCACCGCGCTGACTTTCACCAACGGCCACGAATCACTCGTCAAAGTGTCGCGCATCATTATTGCCCTTGGCGCCGTGATCTCTATGGGCAGCGTGCTGTTGGTATTCCAATTGGGCCAACCGCGCATTTTTCTCTCGATGGCGCGCGATGGCCTCTTGCCGCCCGTGATGGCGAAGATTCATCCAAAGTACAAGACGCCGTGGGTCGGTACACTAATAACGGGAATATTTGTCGGCTCTTTTGCCGCATTCGCAAACATTGCCGAGGTGGTAGACCTCACCAACATCGGCACCCTGTTCGCGTTTGTGTTGGTCTCACTCGGCGTCATAACACTTCGTAAAACAGACCCCGATCGCAAACGGCCATTCCGTGTGCCGGGGGTGCCATTCACGCCACTTATCAGCGTGGCCGCGTGTTTGTATTTGATGTTTCAGCTGCCGTCGGTCACGTGGATCAGATTTGGTGTGTGGCTCCTGATTGGCTTTGTGATCTACTTTCTTTACGGCATTCGGCATAGTCGGTTGGCAAGAAAGGCGTAACTGGATTTCACGTGGAGGCGCGGAGGTTTATTCTTCCCGCGTCCGCGTGAAACGGCAGTTGCTGTTCCGATCCTGTGCTACCGCACCGCCATTGACACTGCGGCAAAGAAATCCGCTGGCGTTACGACATCACCGCCCGTGGGCGTCGTCTGCGCACCCCATTGCACAATCACCACATGTTCTCGTGGATTGATGTAAAGCGCCTGACCAAATATTCCAATCGCACTAAAGGCCCCGTCGTTGATCGCACCGGTTCCGCCGTGCGTTGGCCACCACATGTATCCGTAGTCCAGCGGTTGCCCGTTCGAGAGTTTCTTGGAAGCACCTGCCTCCGCCGTCCAACCAGCGGGCAGCACACGAATATCTCCTACTTGTCCACCCTGAAGAAAAAATAGACCGAATCGTCCATAGTCGCGGAGCGTGGCACTAAATCCGCTACCGCCAATCTCGTGACCGTTGGGGGAGTCCAACCACCAGCTCGCGTCAGTTTCCATGCCAAACGGCTGCCATACTTTTTCACTCAAGTACTGCGCGAGCGGCTTGCCAACAGCGCCACGCACGACTTCCCCCGCAATCTGTGTTTCACCCGTACTGTAATTATTAACGGTGCCCGGAGTAGACGCACGAACGAGCGTGCGCATCAGTTGCACCGCACTCCCTGGTTGCTGTGCAATTTGGACTTCCAGCAATTTACGGCGGTCTGACGTTGGGTCGGTGTATGTCTCGTTCCACCGCACACCGGACGCCATCATGAGCAGTTGACGTATTGAAACGCCGTCATAGGCACTACCGATCAGTCGCGGTACATACGCCGTTACCAGATCGTCGATACTGCGAATCTTTCCGTCTTGAATCGCGGCGCCGATCAGCGTTGATGTGATGGATTTTGCAACCGACATGGACATCCATCGTGAGCGCGCGGTGTTGCCCAAGCCGTAGTACTCGTACGCAATACGCCCGTTCTTCAGCACAAGCATTGCGCTGACACGATTGACGCGAAGGTATTCAGAGAGCGAATACGCTTTCCCTTCAACAGTGAACTCCACATTGCGCAGTGGAGTTGCGGAGAGCGGTAGCGGAAATGCGTGCTCTCCATGTGCGACTGTACGCGTTGGAAAGAGTCGATCGATATTGCGAAAGGTGCTGACGGCAAGTGCTGGCGTCAGTGTTCCATTGTACATCGAACGTACGGTACCAATGGCTTCGTGCGCGTGTGGATTGACGTAGGGCGAGGTGGTATTCGCTACGGTACGAGGAGTGCACCCCGCCAGCGCACCCAACAACGTGACCGCCAAAAAAGCGCGCATGTTACTTGCGACCAATCGCTGGTAACAGTTGCGACACCGCAGCACCATCTTTGCGAGCATCGGATGCACCAGAGTTGATCTTCGTCGAAAAATTACGTTGCACGGCTTGTCCAGATCCCATCCGCGTCGAGGAGAAATCACCACGCATCACGATTTCGTGGCCGAGCGCCGCGAGCTCTTGACGGGTACGCTCGGTGATGCGGGATTCGAAATTCACATCGCATCCGGGAAATGTCTCTTTGGAAAAACGTGGAGCATCAAGGGCCCCCTGCACATTCATATCATGATCGACAATGTTCGAAACAAATTGCGCGTGCGCCTGCGCTTGATTCCACCCGCCCATGATTCCAAATGCGATGCGGATATCACCTTTTTCCATGAACGCCGGAATAATTGTGTGCAACGGACGCTTGCGGCCGGCCAAAAGATTCGGGCTCGCGGCGTCCAACGAAAACCCACCGCCACGATTATGCAACGCGAATCCCGCGCCACCAACCGCGAGTCCTGAACCGAATCCAACGGTTGAATAATTGCTTTGAATGAGGGAGACCATATTGCCTTCGCTGTCCGCCACGCTCAGATACGTCGTTCCGTTGTCCGTGAC
>JAYTTR010000505.1:0-4021 GCA_043744935.1 Gemmatimonadaceae bacterium | reverse complement strand
CATCGGCCGCCATTGTTTGATACACGCGTGCCGACATTAGAATGACCATGCTCAGAAAGCCGATTGTCGACGTCACAATGCCAAACGTGATGAGCGTCCGACCGGCTGCGCCGAGATATATAAACATGGTATCAGCCGCCGGTGCCTGACTGTTTGCCAAGCCCTCAACGCCAAGCGCGCGCAGGTATGCCACGTTGACGGAGAGATACGTTGCGGCAACCAGCAGCACGCCAAAAATCAACGAGCGCGGCAGCGTGCGCTCGGGATTGATCAACTCTTCAGCCACGGCGTTGGTCTGTTGCCAACCACCAAAGGAGAACAATACGGGCACGAGTGCCGCGCCCATGGCCAGCATCACCGCCAGTCCGCCTTGCGGTACGAGCAGCGGCATCGTGTGCGCTGCGGGCGGTAGTTGATGCGATGGCGACAGCGTAAACGCCGCAAGAACGAGAACCCCAATTGCCGAGAGCTTGAGCACCGTCAACACGTTGCCGGTGGTCGCACCAATACGAACGCCGAGCGCGTTGATCACGGTGAGTATTACGATGAGCGCGAAGGCCAACGGCTTCGCGGCCTCGGGGCCGAGCCCCAGCATCGTCGCGAGGTAGCTTGAACCGGTCATGGCGACGGCCGCAATGGCGCCGGTCGCCATGATGAGAAACAACGCCCAACCATACAGAAAAGCGGGCAACGGCCCCCACGCCTCGCGCAGGTAGACATAGGTGCCGCCAGCAAACGGACGACGCGCGCCAAGCTCCGCGTAAATGAAGCCGCCCAAAATTGCGATGATTGCGCCCAATCCCCACGCGCCAAGAGTGAGCGACGCCGTGCCAACTCGCTGTGCCACCACCGCCGGCGAGAGGAAAATACCGGAGCCAATGATGCCGCCTACGACAAGCATCGTTCCGGAGAATGTGCCAAGCCGTGCATCGTACCGAACGCGGTCGGGTACGCGTGACGAATCGGGAGGGGTGATCATAGCGCTAAACTGCCGCGCATTCACGAAATTGGCTATCGTAATAGCAGCGCGACTTCGCTGTCTTCTTTCCGCCTCGGCCTCATGACCGCTCCATTATTGCACCGCGCCTGCATCATTGCGCTCACGGGTGGCGTGGTGTTCACGTCCGCGTGCCATCGCACGTCCGCGACATCAATCGCGACGGCGTCGACGGCACGTGTGGCGCGCCCCAATATGTTGGTCACCACCGCGTGGTTAGCCTCGCATGTGAAAGACCGCGACCTCGTGGTGTTGCACGTTGGTCGGCGCGCACAATACGACAGTGGGCACATTGCCGGTGCGCGACCCGTCGCGTTGGCGGATATCTCCGCACCGGCTGGAGCAAGCACGTTGTCATTGCAGTTACCCACGGTAGTGCAGCTCACCGCGTGGGCCGAACACAATGGCATTGGAGATAAAACACGCATCATCGTCGTTCCGCACGATGACACGCTGCAATCGGCCGCACGCGTCTTTCTGACACTCGCGTACCTCGGCACGCTTGAACGTACGTCGGTGCTTGATGGCGGAATGAAAACGTGGCGCAGCGAAGGCCGCGCCGTTTCAACGGTACCCGCCTCGCTCGCAGCGGCGACGCATTTCACACCGCATCCGCAACCATCACTGATTGCAACGATGGATCAAGTTGAACAAGCGACGCACGATGGACGCGTCACGCTTGTCGATGCGCGACTCACGAAATTTTACAACGGCGACGGTGGTGGATATCCGCGACCCGGTCACATACCAACGGCCGTGAATATTCCGTTTCCGACGGTAAGCACGGGTGGCCTCTTCAAAGCGCCAACCGAACTGCGCAAACTCTTTGTCGAGGCGGGCGTTACTGACAGCAAGCCCGTCGTGACGTATTGCCACATCGGCCAGCAGGCGAGTTTGCTCTGGTTTGTTGCCACACTCCTGGGTTACGACGCCAGGATGTTTGATGGTTCGTTTCAAGAATGGAGTGGTACCGGCCGGCTCCCGGTCGTCGCACCAACAAAACCGTGATGAGTGCAGATATGCCATCCATCATCGCAACAGCCACTCCACTTGTGAGTGTGGTGATGGGCAGCGCCAGCGATCAAGACACAATGGCACCGGCATTTGAAATTCTCGCCGAATTGCGCATCCCCTATGAAGCCCGTGTTGTCTCGGCGCACCGAACGCCGGACTGGCTGTTCGAGTACGCCGAGCAAGCCGAAGCGCGTGGGTTACGTGCGATCATTGCGGGTGCAGGTGGCGCTGCGCACCTGCCCGGCATGCTAGCCGCCAAAACTTTGGTGCCTGTCCTCGGCGTGCCCGTTGTTGCAACACCGCTTAACGGGATGGATGCACTACTCAGTATCGTGCAGATGCCCGCCGGCATACCCGTCGCCACGTTTGCGATCGGTCAGCCTGGCGCAGCGAACGCCGCATTGTTTGCCGCCTCGATGCTTGCCGCGCATGACGTCGCGCTCCGTGAACGACTGACCGAACGTCGCGCAACCAAAGCGGCAGACGCACTCACGCGCCCCATCAACGCCGTCGACGCAATTCCGTCGTGAACGACGCGTGAACTTCACACCCATTCTCCCCGGCGCGACGATCGGTTTTCTCGGCGGCGGACAGCTGGGACGCATGACGGCGCTCGCGGCGCGATCCATGGGCTACGAGGTCCACGTCCTCGATCCCGATCCGCAGTGCGCAACGCGCGCCATTGCTTCGCGCACGACGACGGCGGCGTTCACGGACGTGGCGGCGGCGGTCGATTTCGCGAAACAGTGCGACGTCATCACGCTTGAAATTGAACAAATCCATCCCGATGTGCTGGATGCCGCATCACAATACGCACCCGTTCGACCGGGTCGCGATGCCGTGTTCATTGTGCAGGATCGTATTCGACAAAAAGAGTGGCTGCGGACACAACACTTTCCGCTTGGTGCGTTTGCGGTTGCGCATTCTAGCGATGACGTCGCAAACGCCGTGCGGCTATTTGGCGCCAGCATTGCAAAATCGACGCATGGTGGATATGACGGTCGCGGCCAAGTGCGCCTCGCCGATCCGACGCTAGCCGCGGACACGTGGAACGCACTTGGGGCCAAGCCGTGTGTCGTGGAACAACGCGTGGACATCGACTACGAAATTTCTGTACTCGTGGCGCGTCGTCCATCGGGTGCAGTGGCGGTGTATCCGCCGTCGCGCAATCATCACACGAGCGGCATCCTCACGTGGGCTGTTGCACCCGCCGAAATCGATGCGACGATGGCCAAGCGCGCGCAACTTCTCGCGTCACAAATCGCCGAACGCATCGGTATTTGTGGGCTGCTTGCGGTGGAGTATTTTGTGACGCGCGATGGACAGTTGTTCGTGAACGAACTCGCACCACGTCCACACAACACGTATCACCATAGCGAACGAGGGAGCGCGACGAGTCAGTTCGAACAGCTCGTTCGCGCCGTGTGCGATCTCCCACTCGGCAGTACCGACCTGTTAGCGCCCTGCGCCATTGTCAATGTGTTGGGCGACGTCTGGTTGCAGGATGTAGCACCGGCGTTCACCGACGCGCTAAACGTGCCTACGAGTCGTGTGCATCTGTACGGCAAGGCAGGCGCGCGTGCTGGACGCAAGATGGGTCATCTCTCCGCGACGGGAGACAACGCGCAACAGGCGCTCGCGCGTGTGCTACAGAGCTATCGCCTGCTCTCGCCAGGTACGGTTGCACATTTTGATGTGCACGAGCCAACACTGCCTTCCTCCACCTGACCACCTCAATCCATGTTTTCTCGCGACTTGTACGAAATCATTCACGTCATCGGGATCGCCATGTTGTTTGTGGCCATCGGCGGCGTTGCCGTGCACGCGGCAAATGGCGGTACGAAAGCCAACACCAGCACGCGCGGTCTTGTCGCGACGATATTTGGCCTCGGCTCATTTCTCATTTTACTTGGCGGGTTTGGCATGATGGCGCGCCTCGGCCTCGTGCGCGGTGCGCCGCCTGCATGGCTCACCGTGAAAATACTCATCTGGCTCGTGTTGAGCGGATTG
>JAYTTR010000504.1:0-4024 GCA_043744935.1 Gemmatimonadaceae bacterium | reverse complement strand
CGTTGACCGGTGCGTTGATTGGCGGCACGTGCGCATTTCTGATTGCGAGGTATCTCGCGCGTGACGTCGTTGCGCGCCGCGTCGCACATAATCCGACTTTGTCGGCCATTGATCGTGCCGTTGGCGAAGACGGCATGAAGCTCGTGTTTTTATTGCGCCTTTCGCCCGCCATTCCTTTTGTGCTCAGCAACTATGCACTCGGTGTAACACGCGTAAAACTTGTCGACTTCATGGTGGGCACGATCGGCCTGACGCCGATTGTGCTCGCTTATGCAGCGTTCGGCAGTGCGTCGGGTGCGGGTCCGCGACCCGACGGCTCATCGGCGATTTCGCCACCGGTGCTGGCCGTCGGTATTGTTGCCACCATCATCCTTCTGTTTCTACTCGCGCGCATTACACAAAAAGCAATGCGCGAAGCGGAAGCCGCCAAGGTGTTGGCGTCGCTCTAACGTCGTTCCATGGCGTCGCGGACATCAAGCAATATTTCGAAGTACAGCTGCTCGCGACGATAGGCGAAATCGAGCGAAGTCATGGCAGCGGGATCGTCCGACGACTTGGCGCGATCAAACGCTTCACGGTACATCTCTTCGAGATTGGTCAGAATACGATCACGGGAACGCGACATGCGAAGGCCCTCGAGGGCTTTGAGAGTGAGGCGGGGCGGAAGGTCGTTTGGTGAACTTGCGCTTTCCTCGGTTTGAAGAAAACGCGTCACCTGCTGAAACAACATCCGTCGTGCACGATCAGGGACGTTCACAGAGAGGACAGACCGGATGAACCGCTTGGAGGTGTTTGCACGCGACGGTTTCCGTTGCGTGTACTGCGGCACCGTGCAGGATGTTCAAACCCTGAGCGTGGACCACGTGCAACCGCGCGTGCGCGGCGGCGATGGTTCAGGAGGCAACGTAGTGACCGCCTGCATGGCCTGCAACACGGCCAAAGCGTCACGGCCACTCGCCCAGTTTCTGGCAGAGAATCCAGAAGCACGCCGGAACTTCTTTCTGTATGCGCGGTACGTCTGGCAGAGACACTTGAAAGCGGTAGCCGAGGAGCTTGCGCGCCAGGGCGTTGTGGAGCGTTCGACGGGTTTCGTGGAGGAGATTCGGAGGCTGCGCGGCTCTGAGGCTATCGCTGATTTAGGGGATAGGGATTAGGGAGTAGGGGTTAGGGATTGGAAATGGGGCGATTATCCCCGCCAGAACGCCATGATCATCTCGCCTACAATCAAGACGACAATGGCGATCTCGAGTGTCTCGCTCCGTGCCGCCTGCGCCTCATCGTTCAACATGGCGTATGTATCTCGCAGAATGGCGAGTTTTCGATCAATGCCGGCACGCCACGCTTTGCCGCGAAACAGCTCAAGGCTCGCTGAGTAAACGCGCGCGAGATACACGTCATCGGTCACCTTCAGTGCATTTTCGACCCGCTCGACCAGTTCGGTAGAGTCGGCGACCTGTGCCTGAAGTTTTGCGAGAAGACCGGCAAAGCGACGACCCGGAAACAGTGCCCGACGCGCCCGTGCCTGCTCGATCGCATCATACAGGCGCGGCAGCTCCGCATCGAGCACCGCGTCGTAGTACCGCAACTCCAGCAACTGCGCATTGGCAAATTCGAGGATGTATTGCAGGTCGGTGTCTTGCTCACCCGGTTCAACCACTAATGCATTGTCCCACGTTAAAATGGCGAGATCGTCGCTGTAGTACGAGAAGCGATGCGGGAGGAGTTCCCGCTTTGCCTCCACGCTGAGCGGTCGCGTTTCATTCAGCAGGAGCGGCACGACGTCTAATGACGAGAGTGCGTCAGCGGTCAGCATTGTGTCGCTGGTGAATGTCACCTGCGTCAAGCGAAATACCGTGTAGTCCTCGTGCACATCGGCAATTGCGGGTCGCTCGATCGCGCCGCGAATGCGCGTTGTGAGCAATTGGAGATGATGCGTGAACATCGCGTCGACGCCGGCGTGCCCATCAAGACTTCGGCCGAATTCCGTGAATGAAGCCCAAGACTGTGCATCCGGCGCACGAACGCGGACACGAAGCGAGATGACACCGAAATCAAAAACTCGTGCCGAGATGTCCACGTCGTGGGCGTTTCCCGACACGTGCAACACCTCGGTGCCGAGCAGAACGGTCACGGGTGGATTGGTGATCTGCAGCGCTTGCCCTTCGCCGCGAACAGGGCGAATGCGCTCCGGTGCGCTTTCGGCAAGCAGGTCGAGCGCTCGCTCCAGATCGATGCTGTAGCCGACGTCGTGCAACCGATACGCAATCGCCGCCCCTACCACGCTGAGGCCATCCGTTGCAACCGAGGGTGCCACACGTTCAGAGCTCATGCCGAAACCTAACGTCGCCACCGAATTCTCCCGCTCAGCATACCGATTCGTTGTTACCTTTCACGCATGAATTCGCACACAGCATCGCTCATCCTGCCCGATCCGCTGATCATCGCCAAGGGCTATGCGCATCCGGAGCGTCTCGTCTCCACCGACTGGCTCGCTACGCACGCACACGACCCGTCGCTCCGCCTCCTCGAATGCAACGAAGACGTGTTGCTGTACAGCGTGGAGCATATTCCTGGAGCGCAAAAACTCGATTGGCACATCGATCTCAATGATCAGATCGAACGCGATTATGTCGCCCGTGCGCCGTTCGAAGCGCTCTTGCAAAGCAAAGGAATTGACGAAAGCACCATGGTCGTTTTCTACGGCGACAAAAACAACTGGTGGGCGACGTACGCGTTTTGGGTCTTTCGATTATTCGGGTTCGAGAACGCGGTCATCCTCGACGGCGGTCGTGCCAAGTGGATTGCCGAAGGCCGGGCGACCACTACCGACGTGCCTTCGTTTCCCGGCACGACATATCACGCCGTCGAGCGCAGTGACACCGTCATTCGCGCATTTCTCGACGACACACGCGTACACATGCTGGCCGGCAAGCCGATGATCGATGTGCGATCACCACAGGAATACACAGGTGAAAAATTGCACATGCCCGACTACCCGCAGGAAGGCACGCTGCGCGGTGGTCACATTCCGGGCGCGCGCAGTGTCCCGTGGGCGCGTGCTGCCAGTGTCGATGGCACATTCAAGTCTGCCGACGATCTCCGCGCCATCTATCATGGCGAGCTTGGTCTCTCACCGACGGACGACGTGATCACGTATTGCCGAATCGGCGAACGTTCATCGCACACCTGGTTCGTGCTGACGTACCTCCTGGGCTACGAGCGCGTACGCAATTACGACGGCTCGTGGACTGAGTGGGGCAACTCGGTACGCGCCGCTATTCGCAAAGGAGCAAATCCATGACGGACTCGACGAGCGCTGCAGTCTCCGATGCCACGGGAACGCCAACGGCTGTTCCCGTCACTGGAAAACCGTCCACGCGTGTTCGCGCCGTCTGGAACGGAGAGATGCGTTTTGACGGACATCGAGAGCTGGGTGGCCCGTCAATCCGCCTCGACGGACACGGTGTTACCGGGCCCTCGCCCGTGGACAGCCTGCTGTTGTCATTGGCCTCATGCGCGGGCATTGATGTCGTGGAGATTCTCGCGAAACGTCGCACGCCGGTGCAATCGCTGGAGGTAGCCGTGGTGGGTGAGCGCGCCGCTACAGTACCGTCGCGTGTGACGAGCGTGCACCTCACGTTTCACATCGGCGGCGTGGACGTTGATCGTGCGCATGCTGACCGCGCAATTGAACTCGCGATCAACAAATATTGCTCCGTGAAAGACTCGCTCGATCCGAACATGCCCGTGAGGTGGACGCTGTTATTAAACGGCGTGTAAAAATCGCCGCAGTATTTAATCTTTGTTCTCGACGACCTTCGCAATCCACGCCAACGCGCGCGGATCTTTCGATCGTGAAAGCCAAAAAATCGCGGTTTTGCGAAGCTCGCGGTCGGGTAACGTCTCCGACATACGCAGCAAGTTTGGAATGGCTTCCTCGGGCGGGCGTCGCGACATTGCAAAAATCGCCTGCTTCCGCACTTCGCGGTCGCCGGCTTCATATGCGACGGAGTCGAGCGTCGCA
>JAYTTR010000503.1:0-4030 GCA_043744935.1 Gemmatimonadaceae bacterium | reverse complement strand
GTAACGAGCCCACGAGACACGATCGGCGCCTCAGTGTCGTCAGGTACCGGACCCCAGACAAAAGCAGCAAAACGCGGCAGGCCCACGTACGACCCCCCATCAGCGATCACAATGCCGATCGGCTCCCGCTCATCGATCTTCTCACGACGTAGGCGCATAGCTGACCCGTAACTCGTAATTTGAAAACGTCAGGGCGCCGCAACCACGGCAGCCACACACCCTCTGCAGAGCACATCCAATGCCACGTCACAACCAACACGTAAGCTGTTGGTAAGATATAGCTTACAAATAAAAGCCGACGCGATTCGCGTCGGCCGTATCAGATTGACACGTCACAAAGGTGCCATGTTCGTGTCGTACTGACACGAATGTAAACATCAGCCCGTCAGGCTACCGCTGCGTCCTTCCGTGCCATGAAGGTGTCGCGACGGCCAACACTGTGTTCGATCGAAATGGTCCAGCCGCGATAGCGTGAACGCAATTCGTCCAACGGCACGCCATCCGCGGCAGCCGCAATCATCTCCACCAAGTGCACGCCGCCGTCTACCGTCGCGCTTTGCAGCACTTCGATCACCTTCGCGCGGTCTTGCGACGAGAGTCCGGCAAACGCCGTCGGTGAACAAATGACCGCATGGAGTTCGACGTCGGGCGCCCACGCCACCAAGTCCTTGCAGTAGCTCCGCACACGTTGCGTCAAACCAGCCGCTTCGGCGGCCTTCACCACGCGCAACACCGCGTCCTCCGCCGGTTCGATCGCGATGACCGCACAACCACGCGCCGCGAGATACAACGCTGGACCCTCTCGCTCCGCACCGGCGACCAACACGTGACGATCCGACGAGTCCTTGAGCGCACGCACCAAGGCACCATCTGGCTCCAATCCCCAGTGCTCCGGCCGCTGATATAGCGCCAGTACTTTCAGACGTCGACGCTTCCACGTGGCGTATGTCGGCAAACGCAAACGACGCGCAATGATTCGATCAACCTCTTGCCACACGACAATTTCCGTGAGCGTCGTCTGTGCCTCATTGCGGAGCACGGCGACCGCCTCGTCGCCAATCTTCAACAGTGCGCTACGCGAGACCGAGTCCTTGTAGTCCTCGATTTCTCGCTCGACGTACTGCTCGTACTCGTATTTGAGTGAGCGCGGAGAATTGAAGAGAGTATCCCGTGTGGAAGAATGTGGAGAAAGTATGTGCGGCCCTCCGATTAGCAAGCGTCCATGCAGATTCTTCGTCAACACGCTGCTAAATCTTTCACATGCCAGAACTTCCAGAGGTTGAGGACGCTGCGCGCCGACTCCGTGCCGCCATCATCAACCGCACCATCGTTTCCGCACGCGCACTGCATCCATCAACGGCGCGATCACTCACCGATGAAGCGTGCCGCCAGTTAGTCGGCCAGCAGGTGGTAAGTGTCGAGCGCCGTGCGAAGCTGCAAGTCGTGCGGTTCGCCGATGACCGTGTGCTCGAGGTGCACCTGCGCATGACCGGTGATTGGGATATCGGGCGCGACGATAACCCGGCCCCGCAGTATGAACGCGCGCGCTTCATCTGCGATGACGGGACGCGCATCTCGTTTGTCGACAGTCGCGCGTTTGGTGTGCTCACCGTGCATGAGCCGGGCACGTTCGATTTGCCGACATACGGACCGGAGCCGCTCGATGACGCCTTTACCGCCACCGCCCTGATGACGGCGCTACACACGCGGCGCGGTCCGATCAAGCCTGTACTTCTCAATCAGCAGGTGATTGCTGGACTGGGCAACATTTACGCGGCGGAAGCCCTGTGGGAAGCGCGCATCCGCCCCGACACGCCTGCAAATCGAATTGCATTCGTTCGCCTGATTCGACTGCGCGACGCAATCCGCCTTGTGCTCAATCAGGCGCCGAGCGCGCGGTACTCCGAGCGCTTGGAGCGTGTCGAATCGTGGCGTGTGTATGACCGGGAGGGCGAGCAATGCCGTCGGTGCGGAAAGACAATTGTACGCATCGTGCAAGCGGGTCGGAGCACGTTTTATTGTCGTGGGTGTCAGCGGTGAGAAACTCAGCGCCCCCGCGTCCTCACCTCCCCGCCGCTTCCCCAAAAACCGCCAGCGTCTCACGCGCCGTCTTCTCCCACGAAAAGCGCCGCGCCTGCACCGCACCGGCCGCTGTGAGCGAATGACGCAACGCTCCGTCGTGCAGCACGCGCGATAACTGACGTGCCAGAGCCGCGGCATCATCCCACGGGAAAAGCAACGCGGCGTTGCCCACGACTTCGGGCAGTGAACTCGCATCCGCGCAGACTACGCGCCCACCGGCCGCCATCGCTTCCAACGCCGGCAACCCAAAGCCCTCGTATCGCGACGGAAACACCAGCGCCGTCGCGTCGCGGTAGAGCGCGGCGAGTTCTCCGTCATCGACATACCCAGCATGGTGCAGCCACGCAAAGTTCATATGCTTCGCACTCGGCCCACACTGCACCAGTGGTACGCGTTCGCCGCGCGCATGCAGCATTTCGATCGCACGATAGAGCACAGCCAGATTTTTACGCGACTCCTGCGCGCCAACCGTCAGAAAAAACGGCGCTGAGATACCAAGTTTTGTGAGCGACGCAGAGGTCGTGTTGGCGTTGGCCGAAATGTCATCGGTGGCGAGGAGCGTCACCCGAAGTTTCGTTGCATCAACCGGAAGTGCACGCCGTATTTCACTCGCAGTGAACGCCGAAATTGCAATGATGAGCTCTGCACGTTGCACGGTATCGGTATAGCGCCGCCGATATTTCCACCGCTTGTGCACTTTCCACCAGCGGTGGTCGAGTTGCAGCATTGGCGCAATATCCAGGATGGTCGGAACCATCGGCGCGTGAGCCGACGGCACGGTGATCCAGTTCCAGGGATACCACATGACGTCAACAGTGCACCTCCGCAGCGCACTCATTGCTTCTATAGAAGTACGTTCCGCGAACGCGGGCGAAATTCCAGCTAGGTGCGAACGCATGTCCGCAATGTCGGCGCTGCGCCGCGCAAAGAGCGTGAACCGTATCTCCGGTTGCAACTGTGGCATGTGCAACAGCAGGGTGCGCACGTAGCGACCGATGCCACGTCGTTCCTGCAGCAATCGCGCGGCTTCAACTCCAATGTGCATCAGCGCGGCCTCAGTGATAATTCCAGCTAGTCCATCGCTTCAAGTAGAACACCTTTCAAATACCCCGTCTCGGGCACGGTCAGCAATTCAGGATGATCAAGCGGTTGCCCCGTGAACGCGCGCACCGCCATATGCCGACCGCTATCGCTCGCGGCATCGCGCAACGCGTCATGAAAAAGTTCACGCGAAACATGGAACGAACAACTCGCCGAAAACAGCATGCCACCGGGAGCCAGCAAGCGCATCGCTTGCAGGTTGATGTCTTTGTACCCGCGCAGTGCACCCTCGATCGCGCTCTTGTTTTTTGCGAACGCTGGCGGATCAACAACAATCGTGTCAAATCGTCGTCCCTCGCGATTCCACTCGCGTAAAACGTCAAAGGCATCGCCCTCCATAACGTCGATGTTCGTCAGCCCGTTGAGCGCCGCGTGCTCCTCGACCCGGGCAAGGGCCGCTCCTGATACGTCAAGCGCGGTGACGTGCGACGCCTGTTTGGCCATATGCAACGCGAACGAGCCGTGATAGGCAAAACAGTCAAGCGCCGCACCCCGGCTGCGCGAGCCAATCAGTACGCGATTTTCGCGTTGATCGAGAAATGCACCGGTTTTTTGTCCGTCCCACGGAGCAGCGATGAATTGGACGCCGTGCTCATGCACCTCAAGCGCGCGCGCAACGTCGCCGTACAGCAGCCGGACTTCGCGCGGCAAGCCTTCGCGTGCTCGCGCTGCCGGATCATTGCGCGCAAGAACACCTGTCGCTCCAGTGATCTGCTGCAGCGCGTCGACAATCTCACCCGTCCACGCGTCCGCGCCTGCCGAGAGTATTTGCATGACTAGCGCGTCGCCGTACCGATCAACCACGAGCGACGGCAGTCCGTCGCCTTCGCCGTGCACCAAGCGATAC
>JAYTTR010000502.1:0-4034 GCA_043744935.1 Gemmatimonadaceae bacterium | reverse complement strand
GCTGCATGGCGGCATTGCAAATGCTCTCCTGCTGTCGGACCTGCGTGCCGATGTTGCAGAAGGTGAGGCGATGGATCTCGCGCAGGGCGCTGCGTTTTACCCAACGGCAAACATACGCGCGGTGCCGTTCGATGAATTGCTCGAGACAGACGCGCTCGTGCTTTCGGCGGGCCGCAACGGGACGCCGTCGGAGTCTCGTCTCGATTTGTTGCGGGACAACGCGCGCGTCATGAGCGACATTGGCGATCGATTGCGCGGTTATCGCGGATTGGTTGTGCTGGTCTCCAATCCGGTGGATGTCCTCACGCAAATTGTGACGGAACGCTCTGGGTTGCCCGCAGCGCGTGTGATTGGAACCGGCACGATGCTTGACACGGCCCGGTTGCGCCAGGCGATTGGCGAGGAGTTGCGGGTTGACCCACGTTCAGTGCACGCGCAAGTCGTCGGCGAGCATGGGGATTCGGAAGTGGTACTGTGGTCGAGTGCGCAGGTTGGTGGTCTCGCGCTTCGCGAGTGGCGCGGATGGCGTCGTGAACGCGAAGCGGAAATTGCGGAGCATGTACGTCGTGCCGGCTACGAAATTATCAAACGCAAAGGCGCGACGAATCACGCGATTGGCCTGGTCACGGCGTCGCTGTTGCGCTCCATGTTGCGTGACGAACGCAGTGTGCAGACGGTATCGCGTGTGCAAGAGGCATCGGCGGGTTTCGACGGCGTATCCCTATCGTTACCGAGCATTGTCGACGTTGGCGGCGCCGCTGCCGTGGTGCCAATCGCGTTTGCACCGGAAGAGCGAGCGGCGCTCGAGCGGTCGGCGGATGTCTTGCGTAGCGCCCGCCGTTCGGTGACATGAGTAACGCGAATTTGCCGCAACTACGCGTCGATGCACCTAATTCACAGCACCAATTGTTTGGCAGCTCGCATTCTCGCCTTGCAAAGTCGCGTCATTTGCGATAAGCAGTGTTATTCATGGCAGCGCACACGTATGTGGTATCAGCGCCTTCGAACAGCGCGAGTACTTTGAACTGCACCGTGATCGTTCAACATTCTCCCGGAGTTGCAAATGTCTCTCATTGCCACGCTGCTTACAATTCTCGTTGTTGGCACTCACACATCGTTGCCCGCGCAGGCATGCCCTCCCGCGTCGCGGGGCACGATGCGCAACGGTTTACCACAACCGTGGTTCGACTTTCAAGTAGAGGTGCCAGCCCAATTCATTGGTGATAGAACGCAAGTACCGCGTCCAGATGTGTCGATTCGGATGGTACGAGGGGGTGCTTATTTCGCGCTTGTTCAATTTGTGGTGGATACGTTGGGGGTCCCAGACAGCACATCACTCAAGATGCTCATTACGCCAGACGGGTTGACCAGAAACGTCGTCGCTGCAGCGATCATCTCATGGCGCTACACCCCGGCGATGGCGCGCGGATGTCGCGTCTCACAACTGGTGCAAACACCACTGCGCTGGTAAGGAATGGGTTCTAACGACGCGGAGTTTCCGATCGAACAAAATCAATGCCACCCGCCTGCTGCCCTACATCGACACTCGCCACTTTCTTCAGCGTTCCGAGATCGATGATATCGACCGTGCCGGGTTCTGATCCAATGCCTTCGACTGAAACGAACGCGTAGCGATCATCATCGGACACCACCACGCCATGCACGACTTTGCGCGTGGTGGGAATACGCCCCAGTTCCTTCCCAGTGTGTGCATCAAACACCGACAGAGATGCGTCACGCTTATTCGTCGCGAGGAGCCGTGTCCCATCGTGCGACTCCGCCAAATTATACACACCCGGACCCGCAGGTAATCGACGCACGAGGGACCACGATTTCGTGTCGATCTCCACAATCTCGCTGGACTTATTACAGGCTACCCACACCCGCGTGCCATCGCGAGATGGTTGCGCCCACGTCGGCGAACACGAAATGTCACCGGGCTTGGGAGACTCCATGCCATGTCCACCCATATCCTGCATTGCATGGCTGGTCGCACCGCGAACGGTCGGAGCACCGGTCATGCCCATTTCCTTACCCGACGTCAGAAAAAAATGACGACTCACATTGAGCGCACGCGTGTCGATCTCCACGAGCTCCTCGTCCATCATGCACGCGGAGTAATGCTTCGTGCCGTCGGTACTCAAGCGCGATCCATGCGGCATCGTACACGTTGTAATGCGTGCGATTTCTACCATTTCAGTCGCCGACACAACGGAGACATCGCTCGCCACCATATCGCCGTGCAAGTTGAAATTCACGACGAACACATAGAATCCATCGGGCGACACCTGCGCGGTAGCCGGAAAATCACCGAGTAACACATTGCCTTCGGCGTCGTTCGTGGCGGTGTTGTATTTGGTGAGACGGCCAAAGGGCGTGCCGTGAGCCGTACTCACGTAGTAATGCAATTTGTCGGGTGATACCGCGACCCCGTGTGGTCCTGCAACTTCGGTAGGTGTGAAACCCACGTAACGCTCGCGTTCAACGCGTGCGCCGTCAGCGCCAAAACGCACAAGCGCCACGCGATCAACCGACTCACTCGCGACCAGCACGAAGTAGTCACGCGTTGGTGCGGTCTGCGCCACCACAGCGGTTGGTGCGCACGCAATCAAGAGCGCCGCACCAAGCGGATGGGAGCCGAAACTCACGGAACGATTTTGGTCACGGGCTTTGGTTCGATCCTGATGATCCACAAGCCGTTATTGTCGTCGTTTACATACGCGAGGTTGTCTTTCGGATTCACCACAACACCCCACGTCATCGCAGAATTCTTGACGTGGCCTTCCATGTCCGCCGTATTGAGGTGACCGATCTCACGACCCTGAGCGCGCAAATCACCGCGCAATTCACCGGAGATATCAAACACGCGGAAGCCCGCGTTGTACGCGCCCATGTACAGTGTGTCACCAGCCACCCAGAGGTTGTGGACACCACCGTATTCGGGTTCGTACCAAGCGACAGGTTTTGGATGCATGATATCCGACACGTCGAGCACTTGTAAGCGACCATACGCACGACTGGCCGCGGCATCCTTCGTTCCCTTCGGATAGGCCGCGGGAAACACTTCGTCCGCAATAAAGACGTAGTTCTTGTGCCGCCACGCCGTGTGGGTACCGCGAATGAATCCCGGTCCACCGTCGACTTCCACCTGCTTGTACATCGCGTTGAGATCGTACTTGTACTGCGAGACCATCACGGGTTTGGACGGCGAACCGCCCTTCACACCATTGCCAATGTCGAGCACCACCAGTCCATCGTTCCAGTAACTGGCGTACAACAACCCATCGCGAATGTCGATGTCATGCAGTGAGCGACCAGCGTCCGGACGTCCTTCCGTTTTCCAACGGGCAACTTCCTTCGGATGATACGGATCGTTCACGTCGAGCACGTGCAGCGCACCCGTACCATCGTTGGTGAGATAAATGAACGTGCCAAACTTTTCCTGCCTGTTCACAAATGCCGAATGCACGCCACCGGTCACACCATCGGTAAATTCCGCAATGACTTTCGGATGCGCGGGATCGTCGAGCGAACAAATGACAATGCCGTTTTTCCGGTCACTTGCACCTTCGCGCGTGAAGACTAAAAACTTCCCGTCGGGAAACGTCATCACGTCATTCACGCGACGCGTGTTCGAGATCACCGAATCGGTCACTGTGGGGTTCGCGGGATTGCTGATGTCGATCGCATACAGTACGTCACCACCCGAACCCGAGCCGAGATACGCATGCTTGCCGTCGGGGTGAATCCAGACTTCTTCGGTGCTGAATCGCGAACGCGATAAGCGCCCCACCAACGACAAGGGTCGACGAACGTCACGGTCGGCAAGCGTCACAGTAGACTGCACACTGCGGGTGCCAAACGACGCGCTAACTGTATACTCGCCTGCTTCATACCCAACAAACGCACCATCATCATCGATCGTACCGTGCCCGGGTGAAAAACTCCACGTCGGAGTCAGTCCACTTATCGCCTGACCAGTCGCACTCTTTGCGCTCACCGCAAATCGGAGCACATCACCGGTTTTTGCGTTC
>JAYTTR010000501.1:0-4046 GCA_043744935.1 Gemmatimonadaceae bacterium | reverse complement strand
CTGATACGAATGTGCCGATTGACGCCATGAAACGATCAGCCAGCGCGATGCGCGACCGACCGCTAGTCTCGGTGATCGTACCGGTCTATAATGGCGCGCGCTTTCTCGTGGATGCCGTCCGATCAATTCTCGCACAAGAATATGCGCCGCTCGAGATCATCATCGTCGACGACGGTTCAACGGATGAGATAGTACAAGCGGTCAGTGCCCTGCCAGTCGATGTGCGATTCATTCGTCAAGCCAACGCCGGCGCCGCTGCAGCGCGCAACCGCGGCATAACTGATGCCTCAGGTGAATTGATTGCGTTTCTTGATGTTGACGACCTGTGGCCAGAGTCGAACCTTGATCGCTTGGTACAACTGCTGGTGTCGACATTGAGCGCTGATGTCGTGCACGGGCGCGCACAGGTGCTGCGACGCGACGCAGATGCGAATGACGAATACGTCGGTGATCCGAGCGCCGTGTTCCCACACTACATTGGCGCTGGCGTGTATCGACGTGCGGTGTTCACGCGCGTGGGCCTGTTTGACCCGTCGCTGCGATTTGGTGAGGACGCCGACTGGTTTCGACGCGCCGCAGAGGAGCACAGCGAGATTATGCATTTAGACGAAGTGTCTCTGTTTGTTCGACGACATGACGCGAATATGACGAGAGGCAAGACTCAACTCGAACTCAATGCGCTCAGAGTGCTGAAGTTAGCCATCGACCGCAAGCGAGCGGCGAAGACGCGCACGTTGGATGCGGGGCTACAGAAGTGATTCGTTCGATTCAAGGGTTGCTGAAACCTCGAAGCGATGTTGCGATCGCTGTTGGACATGCGCGACATGCGCGACAGACGCAAACCGTGCTGGTTACTGGTGCTGCAGGGCAAGTGGGAACGGCAGTCCGGCCGATGCTTCGTGCTGCGTTTCCGCGCGTTGTGCTGACTGATCGCGTCGACGTGTCGGATCTCGCGCCGAACGAGTCGTTCTTCGCGGCGGATTTTGAAGACACTGCATCGTTCGCGTCGAGACTACGCGGTATCGATGCGATCGTTCACCTCGCTGCACTTTCGTTGGACGCACCGCTGGATCGGCTCCTTGCTGTAAACGTTGTTGCGGTAAACGCGCTTTTGAACTTAGCAA
This sequence comes from Gemmatimonadaceae bacterium, assembly GCA_043744935.1. Taxonomy (GTDB): domain Bacteria; phylum Gemmatimonadota; class Gemmatimonadetes; order Gemmatimonadales; family Gemmatimonadaceae; genus Gemmatimonas. Next base: position 2,922 of record JAYTTR010000501.1, on the reverse strand, counting down.
TTGCGCATGAAGTGCAATGCGTGGTGCTTGCCAGCACTATGCACACGCTCGGTCTCTATCGAAGAAACGAATCCATTACACCTACAAGCCAACCCAAGGCTGACAGCAGGTACGCAGCAAGCAAGCTCGTGATGGAGCAAGTCGGCGCAATGTACTCGGCGTCTGGCGCGCTACATGTGACCTCCATTCGCATTGGCTGCTTAAAAGATCGTCGGGAAGACGCTGAGCCAGGAGGGTGGATTGGCCCGACGGACTTAGCGGCGCTCATCGTCCTCGCGCTTACACATTCGGAAACATCAGGCGCGACAATACATGCGGTCGCAAAACACTCTGGCGACGACTGCGGTCAGCTCTGGTTGGAAAAAAACTTTGGCTTTCGCTTCACAGAGCACGCAGTTGCGTACGAAAAATCACTGCGCTCGCTGCACTACTGGTACCCGAAGGATGAAATCGCACGCGAATTTCGCGGCGGAGAATTTGCGAGTCGCACGCTTGGGCAACTCGTTCGGGTACCGTAGGTTAAAAGTTCACGCACTAGCCGCCCAAAAACTCCTGATTGGGTCGACGACGAGTCTCACGATCAGCACGACTGTACTTTCCTTCGTCGCTGCGCGAAATCTTGCGACGCGCAACCAACGCTTCGAGCACGAGTTCGCAGGCAACGACAATCATCGGGTCGTCACCCTTCTTCGCAAGTCCGAGCGCAACCACCGATGACACGAGTCCCGGCACGCTGTCAAAACCCTGTCGCACGAGTTTCAGGGAAACATCGTCGGCTACCTGGAGGGCGCCGCCCGCATCAAACCAAATGACGATGTCGTCCGTGTCGAGATCGCCCGCGCGATCACGCAGCGTCGCATCACACGCTCGACGAATGAGCTCCTTCGCGATTACGGCGCCACCAACTAACTCACCTTCATATTCGAGTTCGATCTTGCCGGTGATGGCGGGCAATGCGGCATACACATCGGCCACGCGTGGAACGGCCTCCGTATCACGCGCACGTAATGCGCGCTGCTCGGCGTTGGAAACCACGTTTTCCATGGCAGAAATAGGCATGCGCTGTGACACACCCGAGCGCTTGTCCACTCGCTTGTCTTCACGCGCTTCAAACGCGACGCGCTCAACTACTTCTTCGATGAGATCGGGCACACGAACGGGAATGCCATCATCACGTTTCGTCCACGCTTCTTGTCGAGTGATCTGCATGCCGAGGTCAACGCTCTCGGGATAGTGCGTAATAATTTCACTGCCGATGCGATCTTTCAGCGGCGTGATAATCTTGCCGCGCGCAGTATAGTCTTCCGGGTTTGCAGTGAAGCAAAGCATGACGTCGAGTTCAAGGCGAATGGGATAGCCTTTGATCTGGACATCACCTTCTTGCATGATATTGAACAGTCCGACCTGCACCTTGCCGGCGAGATCGGGCAATTCGTTGAGCGCGAAGATGCCGCGATTGGCTCGCGGCAACATGCCATAGTGGATCGTCAATTCGTCGCTGAGGATGTGTCCACCGCGTGCGGCCTTGATCGGATCAACATCACCGATAATATCCGCCACCGTGACGTCGGGCGTTGCCAACTTTTCGACGTAGCGCGCGTCGCGACCGACCCATGCAACTGGGGTGTCGTCGCCCAACTCGGCGACCCGAAGCCTGGCAAACTTGGAAATCGGTGCGAACGGATCGTCGTTAACTTCGCTGCCAGCAATTACCGGCATCTGCTCATCAAGCAAGCTCACAAGCGCGCGGAGAATTCGCGATTTTGCCTGACCACGGAGCCCGAGCAAAATGAAGTTGTGCCGCGCAAGCACGGCGTTGACGATTTGCGGCATGACCGTTTCTTCGTAGCCGAGCACGCCGCGAAACAGTGGGCCGCCTTCGCGGAGTCGCGTAATGAGATTGCGACGCAGCTCATCCTTGACGCCGGCCGGGCGATTGAGCGCAAATGTCGAGCGGCGGAGTGCGCCGAGTGAGTCAGGGAGACGGGACACGAGACCTCGAATGGTTTGAAAACAGATGTCCTAGGCATAGCACCGCGCGCGCGACCTATGTTCCCATCGAAATTTCGTCAGCGATGTGGCTTCCAGACGTCCCAATTGGACGTTACTGCTCTACGAATCGCGGTGAGAGGCATCAAAATCAATCGCTGTGCAAATACCAAGCTCTCAGCGCGACGACGAATAGCGCCTGGCGGAAGTGCCGCAAGTATCCATGGCATAACGATGGTCAAGGCACCCGCCACGAACAGCGCCAACGCAGCTCGCGGGCTTACAAGCAACATTGCACTCCAAATAGAGGCTAGTCCAATGCCAAGCAGCACAGGTGTAGCCGGACGCACAAGCTTGTGCAGCAGAAAATCCGACCACATTGGACTACGGTCTCGGCGAAGTACGTCGGGAAACCATCGAATAAACTGCAACATCCCCGTGATAGTACGAACGCGCCGTGCATATTCTTCGTCTCGCGTAAAGCGACGTGGGTCTGTCACATTGGCGTGTGTGCAAATTCCGACGCGACCTCCTTGTGTAATAACGGAATATGTGCTCCACAAATCATCACAGATAAGCCCAATTGGCATGGATTTCCAGAACTTACGCCGCATGACATAGGCGCACCCGGTTACACAGATGACGCTATGACGCGACGCTTGGCCCTGACGAATCGCAAGCTCCCGGCGCCAATATCTATCCATAAAAACGTCACCGCTTGTTGGCGCGAGTGTGGCTGTCATTGCTCCAGCGGCGAGTCGCTCAAGATCAACAATCATCGCTTCGACGGCATCAGGGGCGAAGGATTGTGCGGCATCGACGAATAGCAACAGATCGTTGAATGTCCTCGACTCGTCGGACGATCGCGTCGTCGGACTCACGCGTCGCCAGAATCACGCTTACATGCGGCAGTTGAGTCGCGCTCGGAAATTC
>JAYTTR010000500.1:0-16027 GCA_043744935.1 Gemmatimonadaceae bacterium | reverse complement strand
TTGGTGGCACAACGACAACACGCGGCGGTGTTGCGGCTTTTGCATCTTTTTCCAATTGCAATTTTGATGCAGGCGACACGACGTACGTGATGGCCTGTGGTAGCACCGAATTGCCCGCCGTGTGATCGCCATGATCCGAGCCCACCACATACCAACGCACGGGCAGCGGACTCACCTCATGGATCTTGCTCAACATCGTTTGCGTCGCCTGCACACTCCCCTGTCCGTCAGCAATGAGGATGCCGTTAGACCCGATCACCACGAGTGACACTGTCGTAAATCCGGGGGCGCGAATTTCTTCGTACCCGTAAACGTTGTCCGTCAGCCTCACGAGTCGCGGAAACTCCGTGAGCGCCACACCGCGCAGTGCTGGAAATGCGGTGCGCGGTTGCGCGTCAAGCGACGAGGAAGGACCGATGGTGAAAATCACAGCGGCCAGCGAGATACGAGCGTATTTCATGATAGAAATTAGCCAACCTCCCACCTTCTCGGATCATACCGATGCAAAAAGTTTCACTGCTGCAGGGCGTTGCTGTGGGTGTTGCGGTCTTCGTGTTGGCTGCATGCCACTCGTCAAAACCCGTCGGTGCCGGGTCGCCGATGATGGCGAAGGCCACCACTAAACCCGCTGACGTCACGCCATCGAACCTGGCCATGGGCGATTCGTTGTTCAACAAAGGCAACTGCCAGCGCTGTCACGGCTTGTCAGGCGTCGGCGGCACCGGTGCCCCCGCATTGGACGGCCAGAAGTGGCTGCAGCTGAAAACCGGCAGTTACGATGAAATTGTTTCTATCGTAACGACAGGCGTGCCAGCAGCCAACATCAAGGATCCGGCGCATAAAAATCCGATGGGTGCTCGTGGTGGACGCGCAGCGCTGACAGATCCGCAAATCAAAGCCGTCGCTGCGTACGTCTGGACGCTAAGCCATAAATAGTGAAGTTTCTTTGAGCGCCACATCGCCAAACATCCTCGTCATCCACGGTGCACTTGGCTCAAGCAAGCAAATGCTGCCGGTAGCCAGTGCACTCGGCGTCTTGGGCACGGTACACGTGATCGAGTTGCCTGGTCACGGCGAAACACCGCTGGCATTCGGCGACACCTTTTCCATCGCTACCTTCGCGCGCGCGCTCGCAGCGGGCGTCGCATCGCTCGGTGCGCAAGCACCCCTTGCGTTCGGCTACTCCATGGGTGGCTACGTAGCGCTCGCGCTCGAAGCAAGCGCACCTGCAACCTTCGCGGCAATTGCGACACTAGGCACCAAGTTCGCGTGGACACCGGAAAGTGCGGAGCGTGAGACACTACGTCTCAATCCCGGTTTGATCGCCGAAAAAATTCCACGGTTCGCTGCGACGCTGGCCGCGCGTCACGAACGGGTTGGCGGTTGGGAACATGTCGTCGACCGCACGGCCGCGATGATGCGTGATGAAGGGAAAGCGCCAACACTCACATCAGCGGTGCTGTCGCACATTCATGTGCCCGTGGCCATGGCTGTCGGCGCAGATGACGATACGGTGAGCGCAGAAGAAACACGATCGGCCGCGAGTGCGGTGCATAGGTCGGCCAGCATTTGGGATGACGTTGGGCATCCCATCGAGCGCGTGCCCGTCGGACGCATTGTCACGTTAGTTCAAGCGCTACTTGATCGGCGGGCGCAGTAAACGTACACATGCTCACGTGCTCGGTCCCGGAGCCGTTGACTCCGGCGTGTCACTCAAATGCTCTTGCACAATCACCCATCGCCCACCATTGCGTCGCCAAAATGTTGTCCAGGCACCACCGACCGTGTGCGCCGTACCCTGCGGTGTGAGATGCGGAATGCTGTACGTAAATGTCATCACGGCAGCATCACGCGTAATGATATCGACATAGTTCGAACCCAACACAAATTGTGGTTGGCGCATATTCCGACCAACGCGCCCCCAGAATCGAAAAATCTCTGCCTGTAATTCATCATGCGTCGTCGTGACGTGTCCACCTGCCGCAGAAATAACGCGCCCGCTATCTGCGTACAGCGCGAGCAGTCGCTTGCCAACGTCGGGTTTTGAGAAATCGTATGCGTCCGTGACTAAGTGCTCCAGTGTGGCCGCAATCGCGCGTCGCTCCCCGGTCGGGATCTGGCCGGAGTCCGTCCGACCACACGCAGCGACAGCGCTCGCCAAGAGGCTTGCAATTATGAGCAGGGATTGACGAGTGCGAAGGAGCTTATTCATACCTTGTCTCGGGCAGAGGAAAATTGGTGTGTCATCTCTGAGAGACAGTGGCTCGTCCTTTTTTTGAGACGCATACTGTATCTCTGGGTAAGGTTTGCGTCGGCGATATGCACTACATCTTGTGGAGCGTCAATTGCCGTGCCTAGTTACGTACGAGCGCGCTGCTGGGCTGGCGCACTCCGAACATCGGCAAACGCGCCGAGTGCCTGTGGTGATCGCGGCCCCGGTGGGCCAGGAGGAGTACGTGCGCAAACTCACGCTGCTGTCCGCTGTCACCGCACTTGGCGTTTCGGTTTCGCTTGCCGGGTGCAGTAGTAGTGCGCGATCACCAAGCGGAGGTATGACCGCCGACCTTGATCGCGATCTCCAACTCGCTTCTGCCGTTCGTCCGCAGCGTTCGGGCGTGGTAAGCGCGCTCGAGCAATTCGACAACGGCGGCCCGAGTGGCGCGTCGCGCGGTGCTCGCGCATCCATTCGCGTTCGCAAGCGCGCGCCGGTCGAATCGCCATCAAAGGTGACGCAAGAAGTTGCCGCCGAAGCCGTATCGGCGGAGTCGCCTGCCCCGCGCTTTGCTGTGGCTGTTACGCAGTCCGCGCCGGCACCAGAACCTATTCCGGAGCCCGTTGCGGCGGCTCCAGAGCACGGCCCATCAGTTTCGCCAGCGCCATTGCCTGGCCCAGGCGGCGGTGTGTGGGACGAAGGCAACCGCGGCCGCGGGCGTGGTGATTATGGTCGCGGACCAACGGTGATCATTCGCGGTGGTGGCGCGGGTGAAGATCATTGCGAACCGCGCGGTCGTGGTCGAAACACGGGCGGCATGGGTGGTATCGGTGGAATCATTGGCGGCATTATAGGTGGTATCGGTGCGCCCGGTGGTCGTTCGCCCTTTCCTCGCTATTAGTTAGCATTGCATCTCTAGAACGCCCTGCCCGCAACTCTGCGAGCAGGGCGTTTTCGTGTCAACGCCAGTGGCGCGAACCGCAGCCAGCGCCGAGTATTGTGTTTCTTGGCTGATCCCCATCCCAGAGACATGCACGCCGCAATCGATTTCGGTATCAGCAACACCGACGCAGTCGCGTCCATCGATGGTCAGATCCGCCACTGGACACAGCCATCGGACGGGCCGCCCGACGAGCTCGTGGTCCGACACATCCTCGACGCCGGCGGGGTCGATTTCGCATCGCTCACACAACTGGCAGTAACCGGCGGTCGTCATCGTGCGTTACCATCACGCATCGGTACGCTCGCGCTGTCGGGCGTCGACGAAATTACCGCCATCGGTCGTGGTGGTCAGGCGCTGTCTGGTGAGGATGACCCCGAGGAACCGATCCTTGTCGTGAGTGCGGGCTCGGGGACGGCCATCATTACCGCGCGCGGAACAAAATACGCGCACATTACCGGCACGGGTGTGGGCGGTGGGACATTGCTTGGCCTCGGGCGATTGCTGCTGCAGACCGCTGATGCACGCGAGATCGACGCGCTCGCGCAGCGCGGAAATCGCAATGGCGCGGATTTAAGTTTGCGTGACGTCATTTCGGGACCGATTGGGAATCTTCCGCCCGATGCAACGGCTGTGAATTTCGGCAAGCTCGCGCGGGAAGGGCATTCGGCCAGTCGGGAGGACCTCGCTGCCGCGCTGATGACGCTCGTCGGGCAGGTCATCGCGATCACCGCCATCAATGCCGCACGCGCCGAACGTGTGGAGCGCGTGGTGGTGATCGGTCACATGACCGACATGGCCAGCTTTCGCAAGACAATCGATCTCGTCGGCGATTATTACGGTATGCAACTTGTCTTGCCGAACAACGCGGGCTTTGGCACGGCGCTCGGCGCCTTGTTATACGAACAAGATCACGTCACGCCAGCACAACGGTGCCCAACGTAGCCCCTCGCTACATCAAACACCGCTGTGTTGCAGGCCATCGAATACCGCGCGTTAGCCCACGATGATGGAGTAGGCTGTAAGCAGGTGCACGCTCATTCCATCGACGAATCGGGGCTTTCCGAACTGCGTCCGCTCGAGACCATGTAACCCGAGAAATGCGTAATGTCGAACGACGCGGCATTGTTGTCGATCAACACGCGAAATGACTCGTTGATCAGCGCCGTTCCGTTTGTCTGATTCAACTGCGAACCGTCGCGGAAATACCCGCCAGAAAGTTGCGGTCGTAGCAAACTGGTCAACCAGTTCGTACCGCCTAAAGCCTGCGTGAACGTGAGTGGTTTGCGAAACTGCGTGCCATGTGGCTCGAAGTCATACGCAACCAGTTTTCCGGGAATCGCGGTCACCGTGATCGTGAGCGTTGTGCCAGGAATCGCATCCGCCGGCACCTTGAGCGAAAAGCCCAATTCCGGAATGCTTAATTGTCCGCCGGTGCGGTCAAATGTTTGCGAACGCGAAATCGGTGTGCCCACCAACTTGATGCGAAGCAATCCCGTCACCTTCGTCCCCAAGCTCGGGACTGCTCCGAGAAGATCGCTCAACGACGTTTTGCTGGACGTACCCGCTGCTGGTGCTGTCAGTGGCTCCGACGAGCAGGCCGCAAACAGCGCGAGTACGGATGCGCCGATGACTACGCGAGCGGCACGAACGAAACGCGTGCGACTCGACTTGCCCTGCGTGCTACCAATGCCTTTGTGCATACACGTCCTTGGAATAGGTCTTGTCGAGCAGGCGATTCTCTCGACTCCGGCGTCCTTGCCGGCATACGGCGGCGACGTGGTTCCGTGCAAACACTCAAGCGGAAGCGACAACCTGCCGACACCATTGCGGGGAGCGGCACATTGAGGCCCGCCGAGTGACGGTTCAAAGTGAATTCCGGAACTCCTGGTAGTAGAGCTCCAGAATTCCCTTCGTCTGTCGACGCTAAACAGGCATGAACATCACGAATTCCCTGTGGTATCTGGCTCGATTCGTTACGTGCGTGGCCGTCTGTAGCTGCGCCGGTGATCAATCGAGTGCGACTCGCCGCAGTCGCGCGACCGCGTTGGCGATCTCGACGCCTGCGGACGCGGACGCGTTGGTGCCGCCACTTGTGAGCACGACGCAAGGCAAGCAGGCCGTTGATTTAATATTCGACGCGTTAGCGGAGCCGACATCGCCTATTGAGACGGTTGGCGATCAGCACTTTCGGCCACAACTCGCCACGCGTTGGGCATGGGCCGCAGACTCACTGTCTATTGCGTTCTCCATCGATCCACGCGCGCGTTGGCATGACGGCACACCCGTGCGCGCAAAAGACGTTCGTTTTTCTTTTGCGCTGTATACAAATCCGAAAATCGCATCGCCACAGACCAGCAACTTTGCCGGTATCGACTCGGTGTCTGTGCGCGACTCGCTTACGGCGGTGGTCTGGTGGAGTCATCGACACCCCGAGCAGTTTTTTCAGATCGCATACAATCTCGCGGTATTGCCAGAACATCTGCTCGCGAAGGTAGCGCCCGATTCACTCGCGCACTCCAGTTTTGCTTCGCATCCTGTTGGATCGGGGCGGTATCGATTCGAGCAATGGCACCGACAGCATGATCTCGTGCTTGTCGCCGACACCACGAATTATCGTGGTGCGCCAAATGCATCACGTGTTTTGTGGATTGTGTCAGCCGATCCAACGGCGGCAAGTCTGAGTGTGTTGGCCGGTCAAACAGATCTCCTCGAATCTGTGCGCGGCGACGCATTTGCGCAGTCCAGCAAATCAGTGACGGTGCGTACTGTTGAATACGGGTCACTCGACTACGCGTATCTCATGTTCAACAATGTGAAAACCGTCAGTGGTACGCAACGACTCTTCAGTGATCGAACCGTTCGAATCGCGCTCACGCACGCTATTGATCGCGCTGCTGTTGTCTCAAACGCACTCGACTCACTCGGCAGCGTTGCGTTAGGTCCGTTTACGCGCGCTTCGCCCACGATTGACCGCCACATGCAGCAAATCGCCTTTGATACAGTGGCAGCAGCGCAGGCGTTGGACGCATTGGGTTGGCGCCGCAAAGACGCGAGCGGACTGCGTTACAAGGGTGGACAAGCCCTCACGTTTGAAGTGCTGGTGCCATCATCCAGCGCTACGCGACAGCGAATTGCGGTGCTTTTACAAGAACAGTTGCGACGCGTCGGCGTACAGATGGACGTAGCAGCGGTTGAGCCGCAGGTGTTTGGCAGTCGACTGGAAAAGGGCGACTTCGATGCGGCGCTCAACATGTGGCGCACCGATCCCAGCCCAACGACCATTCGGCAGGTGTGGGGCAGCGTGCATGGTACGGACGTCGGCGCGAACTTCGGACGATACACCAACACGAGCTTCGATGCGGCCATCGACAGCGCGACCACAACGTTTGACGTCGCCAAACGACGCGCGCTCTTTCAGCGCGGATACCAGACGATCGTTGACGATGCGGCTGCAGTGTGGCTGTATGAACCGCGTAATTTTGCGGCGATTAACAAACGCGTAACACCGGTTGGTATGCGTGCCGACGCGTGGTGGGCGTCGATAGCGCAATGGCGTATCATGACTACCGATGCTCGCTGATTGATGCGATGATGGTCTTCGTCGTACGACGCGTTATCCACGCGTGTGCCGTAGTGCTTACCGCCACGACGCTCGGATTTGCGGTGTTGCGACTCGCACCCGGTGATGGCGTGAGCGGCGAAACGTCACAGGTCGGACGCAGCGCCGACGCTCGCGCTCGTGTTCGCATCGCCCGCGGGCTCGATCAACCAGTGGTCGTGCAGTATGCGCGTTTTCTCGGCAACGCGGCACGAGGCGATCTTGGTCGATCACAGTCCGATGGCCAACTCGTCACTACAACGCTGTCCACCGCATTGCGCAACAGTGTCGTGTTGTCCGGTTGCGGTCTGCTGGCCGCCGTCACGCTCGGTCTCTGCGTGGGAGTCGCACAAGGATGGCGCCCGGAGTGGCAAACGGCTCGTGTGATCGGTACCGGCTTAACGGCGCTGTATACCATGCCAGAATTTGTACTGGCGATTGTGGTGATTGGTGTGCTCGCGTACGCCGCACCGTTATTCCCCATCGGCGGAATTTCGGATCCGGTTGTGCGTCTCACCGGCAGTCCGATCACCCAAGTCGTTGATACGTTGCATCATCTCGTTCTTCCGGTCTTGACGCTCGCGCTCGGCTGGGGTGCGGCCATTGCTCGCCAAGAACGGGTTGCCCTGCACGAGATCGCGCGCGAAGAGTTTCTCCGAACTGCGCGTGCGAAAGGAGTGCGACCTCGCGCACTCCTTCTTCGGCACGCCATGCGTCCATCGTTGCCTGCCGTTGCAACGATTTTTGGAATGATGCTTCCGTCATTGGTAGGCGGCGCGGTGGTTGTAGAGGTGGTGTTTGCCTGGCCCGGTATGGGCACGTTGCTCCTGCACGCCGTTGCGCAACGCGACGCACCCATTGTTGCCGGTGCCATCATTGTCATCGCAACGATGGTGTCCGCGAGCAGCTTGACGCTCGAACTCCTCCTGCGCGTGATCGATCCGCGACTGCGCGACGCCACGTGACGTACCCGGCGGAGCGATCAGTGCAGTGCGCCGCGATCGCGCTGACTATCGTCGCTATCGCGGCACTACTCGCACCGTGGCTTGCGCCGTTTGAGCCCAGCGCGCAACTCGATATCGTGGCGCTGAAAAACAGCGCGCCGTCGTGGTCACATTGGTTAGGCACTGATCCGTACTCGCGTGACATTGCGAGTCGTGCACTGTTCGGCGCGAGAACTTCGCTGGGCGTCGCGACGCTGTCCACGACTATCGCCACGATGATCGGTGTCGCGTGGGGAGCGACCGCCGCGGTGTTCGGCGGTCGAATGGGACCAGCCATGATGTCCGTTGTCGATGTACTGCGGAGTGTGCCGCGATTGCTCTTCTTTTTTGGCGCACTCGTCGTGTTGGGTGTCTTCAACAGCGTCGGTTTGGCGCTCGTTCTGGGTGCATCCGCGTGGGCGGGCACGAGCCGACTTGTCTTCGGGCGTGTCGCTGAACTCAACGCGCGACCGTTTGTCGAATCTGCGCGTGCACTCGGTGCGTCGCGTTGGCGCGTGCTGCGACAGCAAGTCGTTCCACACCTCTTGGGTCCGCTGTCGGCATCGGGCGTTTTGCTGTTCGCCGATATGCTCGCCCTCGAGTCGGGGTTGTCGTTTCTCGGCGTCGGCGTTCGACCCCCAACGGCGAGTTGGGGAAACATGGTGCAGGACGCGATCCCCTATCTGCGATCGGCTTGGTGGCTTGCCGCCGTTCCATGCGTCCTGTTGATGACGACAGTGCTCGCGGCTGCAACCATCGCTGATCACTTGACATCGACCCCTTCCGCTTTAACACGCTCGTAATGGCCTTGTCTACTCCACACACGCGTTCTCCCGTTACTCCCGTCTTGCGCACCGATGAGGCGTCTCCGCTGCGAGGGATGACGTTTGACGACCTCGTTGCGCGCGCGCAGGACGAAGAGCGAGCGGGACATCGCGAAGCGGCGCGAGGCGCCTATGAACAGGCGGTGTATCGCGCTCAAACCAGCGATGACGCGGCGAAACTTTCAAGCGTGGTCCGGTGGATTGCACGCACGTATCAAGTCGACGGCAACGCGGAAGCAGCGCGTGATTGTCTTGAGGCCGCCCTCACCATAGCAGAAATGTGGAAAGACGGCGCATCGGCCGGGCACGCCATCAATCTGCAAGCAATCGTGAGTTGGCAGCGCGGAGAGCTTGACGATGCGGAGCGTTTGTATTTGCTCGCGCGGGGCCGCGCAATTCATGCTGGCGATGCGAAACTTGCGGCGATGACCGCGCAAAATCTGGGCGTTCTCGCAAATATTCGAGGCAACTTTGATCTCGCAGAACGACAGTACACAGCCAGCCTCGCCGAGTATCGCGCACTCGGTCTCACAACCGACGTGTGCGTCGCGTTGAATAATCTCGGCCTGCTGTATATCTCGCAGCAGCGATGGGATCACGCCGAGCGTGTACTCTTGGAAGGCGTGCAGATTTGCGAATTGGGCGGCGATCCGATGACACGCACGCAACTCGATATTAATCTCGCCGAACTGTGGGTGCGGCGAGGAGAGTACGTGCGTGCTCAGGGTGCCGTGCGCAAAGCGCTCGATGCGGCCACGCAAACGGGCGATGCATCAGCCATCGGCAAAGCGACGAAGCTACTCGGTGTGATTGCCCGGGAAACCGGCAGCTTTGATGACGCGGATCGACATTTTCAAAGAGCCGACGAGGTAGCGACGGCCAGGGGTGAGTTGCTACTGCAAGCAGAAGTTGCACGCGAACGGGCTGATCTTGCGCGGCGCATGGGAAAGAATCGCGAAGTACTGCAACAACTCAATCGCTCCCATCGCCTATTTACAATTTTGCGCGCGCAACCCGACCTGACGGATGTTGATGAGCGCGTGTCTGACCTGGAGCAGGAGTTTCTGCATGTCGCGCGTCGTTGGGGTGAATCGATTGAAGCAAAGGATCGATATACGCAGGGCCATTGCCAGCGCGTAGCGGAGTTGGCCTGCGCGATCGCAGAGCGCAGCGGACTTGACAAGCATTCGATGTTCTGGTTTCGCATTGGTGCGCTTTTGCACGATGTCGGAAAACTGGTTATTCCGGAAGAAGTGCTCAACAAACCAGGCAAGCTAGATGATACCGAATGGGAGCTCATGCGCAGTCATACCACCGCAGGCGTGGAGATGCTTGCGGACATCGAGTTTCCGTGGGATGTACGTCCGATGGTCGAGTCGCATCATGAGCGATGGGATGGACGCGGCTATCCGCACGGATTGGCGGGCGAAAACATTCCGCTCATCGCTCGTATTCTGACCATCGCCGATGTGTACGACGCCTTGACGTCGGTCCGCAGTTACAAGCGCGCGCATTCGCACGATGAAACGATGGACATTCTGCGGAAGGACATCGGCACGATGTTCGACCCCGCGGTGTTCGCGTGGTTTGAAGCAGTCGCGCCGGAATGGCCCACAAAGATTGTGCATTTGATGAATGATGCCGTAGCGGCCATCCAGCCTCCCGACATATCGACACCCGCAGACGGCCTCGCACGCGGCGCCGTATCGAACGCCGAACTTGATGACTTGACTGGTGTACCCATGCGGCGCGCGTTTCGCGAAACAGCGGAACAGATGCTCGATGCGCGGCGCACATCCGGACGTCCGGTGTCGCTGCTCGTGATCGACATCGATCATTTCAAGATAGTGAACGATACGTTTGGCCATCTGCAAGGTGATGCGGCCCTTCGCCTTGTCACGCAGCAAATTCGTGCGAACATGCGACCCGCCGACTACGTGGCACGGTATGCCGGAGACGAATTTGTCGTGCTCTTGCCTGGCACTCGTTTGGAAGATGCGTGTCTCATCGCCGAGCGCGTCCGGGAAGCGGTGGCCAATGCCACAATTGGGATGACAGACGGTTCCGCCGAAGTGCTCCGTGTTACGCTGTCGATCGGTGCCGCGTGTGCGCCATTGCACGGCGAAACCACGGAGGCCTTGTTCGGCGCGGCTGACAATGCGTTGTACGGCGCAAAGCGCGGCGGACGCAACGCCGTGCACTCTGCCGCGCGCATGGGAACGGGCAAAAATGAAGTGCTGCTGGATTGCTTTGTTGGACGTCCGACGGAACGCGAGCGACTTCGCAAATGGCTTGGCAACGCGACTGCGGGTGAACCACAAGTGGCCGTGCTGCGCGGCGAAGCAGGTATCGGGAAGTCCGCGTTACTGAAGCAACTGAGTCCAGATGTTGCGATACGCGGCGGGGCTGTACTGGTTGGGCACTGCATCGAGGCGGATGTTGGCATTCCCTATGGACCATGGGCAGACATCGTGCGTGCCGCGCATCGCTCGGGTTTGGTGCAACCGAAGTCATGGCGCGAACTGTCGCGGTTAGTTCCCGAATTACGTCGTGACCTTGAATCCGCCGACGGCGCATCTCGGCACACGAATGCGCCGAGTGGCGGTTCGCAGCGCGTCTTACTTGAAGAGCTTGAAGAGTACTTGCAGCTGGCGTCAAAGACGAAGCCGCTCGTACTCGTGATTGATGACGTGCAGTGGGCAGACCCCGCGACGTGGAACGCGTTGGAGTTTTTGCTCGCGCGGTTGCGCGAACATCGCGTGCTTATCTGCCTCACCGTGCGTCCTGAAGATTCCGGAGCCGCGAGCGAGTCGCGCCTGCGACGTCTCTCGCGCTCTAAGCGATGCTCTGATATCACGTTGCAACGCTTGCGACGCGATGAGCTTGCGCAATGGCTGCGCACAACGCTCGGTGGCCAGGCACCAGCCCCAGCGTTGTTGGAGTACGTGCTCCGGCAGAGTGAAGGGAATCCGTTCTTCGCGGTCCAGACGTTACGCGCGTTAGTCGAGGACGGAGCGTTGTTCAACGACGGTGAGAGCTGGCAGTTTGCGATGACGAACGACACACCAGTCCCACGCGCAATTGGGGATTTGCTCGCGCGACGCATCGAACGCCTCAGTCGCAATCGTCGCAACATTCTGTCGCTCGCAGCAATCCTTGGCCGCGAATTCGATCCTGAAGTGCTTGTCGCAGTGTACTCTGGCGACGAGTCAGATGTGCATGACGCGCTCGATGCCGGACTCGCCACAGCGGTGCTCACGCCGTCCGTCCGAGCGCGTCCAATGTTGACGTTTACGCATGCGTTACTCACGCGCACGCTGTTGCGGGGCATCAATCCGTTGCGGCAGCGGCTGATGCATTCGCAGGTTGCGCATGCGCTGGACGCGAGACCGATGCGCGATGCAGCCGCGATCGCGGTGCATTTTGATCTCGCTGGCGTCGTGCCTGACGCGCATCGTACGTCGCTGGAAGCTGGTCATCTCGCGCAGTCCGTTTACGCCTACGAGAGCGCTGCGGAATTCTTTCGCATGGCGCGTCGACACGCGACAACGCTGACGGACATTGCATCCGTTGAATGGCAGCTCGCGCAGATCGAAGATGTCGGAGGGCGCGCGGCGCAGGCAGAGGTGCACTGCAATCTCGTTTTAACCAGCCACGCGCAGGGTGCCACAGCGTTAGGTATTCTTCCCGCCGCGCGCCGGATGCGTGAACGATTACGCTTGCAGCGCGGCGTTTCTGCCAATGACGTATTGTCGGCGTGCAGCGCCTTACTCATCGACGCGCAACGTGACGACAATGCGGAAGAGGTCGTCGCGTTGCTCATCATGCTGTCAACGGCACAGCAACGCATCGGCAACACGGCGGCAGCAGAAACGCTCGCGAGAGACGCTGTAAACACCGTCGCCAAAAGTCCGCAGAGTTCACTGCATGCCGATGCGGCGATGCGTCTGGGGTCGGTGTTGCTTGACGCGAGTCCGGCCAACGCAGTCCCCCATTACCGACGCGCACTTGACTTATTTACACGACTTGGTGATCGCGAGGGTGAACTCCGTTGCCAAATCAACATCGGATCAGCGCATGATCGGGCCGGCGATCATGATGGTGCAGAAGCGTCGTATCTGACGGCGTTGGAAATTGGTCGAGAAATTCGCGCCGGCGATGTCACTGGCGTTGCGGCGCTCAATCTTGGTGTGCTCTTGCTGAAATCCGGACAGTATGGCACGGCACGCGCTCGATTTGACGAGTCGCTGGCACTGTTCGCAGCAAGTGGGCACGAGCCATATCGACTCGCGTCGCTCTACAACTTGGCGCATGTCGCGCGTGCCGAGGGTGATGCAGCGCGCGCGTTGGAATTGTATGGTGCTTGCGCGACGCTCGCGAAGCAAATCTCTCAAATCGACGTTCACATTGGCGCACTTGCCGGTGCTGGACTTTCTGAACTCGATCTCGATGCTCCGCTTGGCGCGCGTGCGCACTTTGGAGTAGCGCAGGCCCTGCTTGTCGATCGCGCGGATTGGTGGTTTCAGGGACGTGAGCTCTGGGAAGCGCTCGCCATTCGATTGATTTCGCGCAGCGATAATGCAGAAACAGCCTTGCCTGCGTTGCTCAGTGCGCTGACTCGAGTGGAAACGCATGATCAGTATGCCGCACTGTGGCTCGGCGCCGAATGTGCGGATCTCCTCGTACCCTGGCATGCGGGCGCCGTGATCGTGCGCGAGCGACTCCGCAAACAAGCGCGCGCACTCGGCTACGCGCCATTGGTGCAGCTCTTGGGCACCGGCGAGACCAGCACCGCACCATCAATGATGTAGCGCTTCAAACACGCCAGCCTCGCGATTCTTCCGCACGTTGTCCCACGGAAACCATCGACCGTTCATCGCGATGTATACATTTGGCGGCAGTGTCTGCACGAAACTCAATGCGCTGCCCAAATTGAACAGTCCATCGGAACTGCCGAAGGCATAGGGTACCATGGCGCCGGTGAGAATAACGGTCTTGTTTGTGACTCCGAGTGCGAGCGCGCGCGCCGTTTCGACCATCGTGTCTGTTCCGTGTGTAATCACAATCTGCGATTCGGCGCATGCCCGGCACGCTTCAACAATGCTGGCTCGTTGCGCGTCCGACATGTCGAGGCTGTCCACCATCATCAGCGCGTCAATCGTCACGTCGAGATGACAGCGACCGCGTTGCAACATTTCCTCGACGTGGGATTGGCGAAAGTTGAGCGTGCCGCGCAGTTCGTCGTATTCTTTGTCGAAGGTGCCGCCGGTAACGATGACGCGAACAGTCATGCGTATTTGATTGAAGGTGTGGGTCGCTGTTGCCTTAACTTAGCATGCGATTGGTGTCAGTCGCCGCAGAATGGTGACGGGTACTTGTGGCGTCATTGAAATATTTTGTGGATGCGATCTTGCAATTTGAACGCCGAGCCGGGCAGACGATGGGTATGCCCGCAGGAGCGCAACGCGATATGCATCACGGTGTGCGGTCCGATTCGGGGGTGTGTAGCACGCGCGCGTTGTCACTCGATTCCGGCTGATTGATCATGTGCTCCGCCAGTTCGTGCAAACGGACGCGAAGCACGTCACGCGTATCGTGAGGCATCGCGTGCTCGGCGAGTGCGCGGTCCATGCACCACAACCATTCGCTGCGTTCGCGTGCGCCGATGGCAAAGGGAAAGTGTCGTTGGCGTAAGCGTGGAGGCCCGAATCGTTCGACGTAGATTGGCGGTCCGCCGGTCCAGCCGGTCATGAACAACCGCAGCTTTTCACGCGACATCTTCAGGCTTGTGGCGTGTAGTGCGCGCACGTGCGCGGCTTCGGGCGCCGTGTCCATGAGGTCGTAGAAGCAGTCGACGAGCGCGCGAATGCCTTCATCGCCGCCGAGGAGCTCAAAGTGGGACGGGGTGGGCGTGGTCATGCTGGAATCTCGCGGGTTGTCGCCGCCTCATTTCTTTTCTTGTGGATATATCGTTTCGCCGCGTTTCAGCATGGCAACAAACGTTTCTATTTTCCTTCTTCGCCCCACATCGGTTTTCATGTTGTGCGTCCGAAACGCCAAGGCAAAGCGATTTTGCGCACTGAGGTTTGCCAACATTTTCTTCGCCAGCGGTTCGGCATTGATCGCGACCTGCAGATCGTCCGGAATTCTCATGTCTTTGCCGCTTTTGTACGCCCGATCCCAGCGTCCGTCGGCCTTCGCCGCTTCGACAGGCAACATCCCGTGCTCCGTCATGCGGCCTTCGACGATCAATCGCGCGACGTTGCCCACATTCTTTTGACTCCAGACGCTTTTGCGGCCGCGTGGGGTGTAGCGTTGCAAAAAACTGACGTCGTCCAGACTTTTTCGAATCGCATCGATCCACCCCCAGCACAGCACCACGTCGATGGCCTGCAACGCGTTCATTGATTGAAGGCCGGACCCCATCTTGTGTATTTTTATCCAGATTTCGTTTTCGGTTTCATGATGCGCGGAGAGCCACCGATAGAAACTGTCTGACTCGGGAAATTCATGGATCTTGCTTGGGTCGACAAAGACGGGCGCCATGAGCTCAATCGTGGGTTGTTGGAGCTTGAGGCGCGAGATCCTCTCGATCGCCGATCAGTGTTTCGTCCGCCGTTCACGAATCCACCACACCACCGTCCCACCCACCAACGCCCACGCATACCCGTACGGCACGAACGCCGCAGTAGTTCCACACGCAATCGCCAGGACAAATGCTTCGCGCTGTCCGACAATATCTCGCACCAACAGCAACACCGTGACCGCTTCGACCAGCAACAACGTGCCGAGCACGGGCCCTGGAAACATGCGCTGAAACGCCGCCGGACTACCCACAAAAAAGAATCCCGCGAGCACGAGAAATACTCCATAAATTACCGCCGATCCACCAGTGCGCGCACCAAATGCATAGTGCCCCGCAATGCCGCCACTCCCATGACAGACCGGCAATCCACCAAGCGGCGCTGCAACGAGATTCATCAATGCGTACGTGGTACCGATGCGTCGCACCGTGAGCGGCTCACGCTGCGGAAAAAGATCCGCCACCACCTGCTTGGTGGCCAACACCGAATTGCCCAACGACAACGCCAATTGCGGCAACGCCAGTAACACACTCGCCTTCAAAAATTCGTCGCTCGTGGGCCAGCGCGACGGCAATGTCGGCAAGCGAAATCCAAACGGCGGCTCGATGCCTGGGGGCCACAAAACGGCGGCATATACAAATCCAAGCGCGAGTACCACCAACGCCGCCGGCACGCGACGATTTTCGCGCAACCATAGCACCAACGCCATCGCAATCGCGGCCAGCACCCAACCGCGTGCGCCATCCGCCGACATAAAACGCGTCAGTGCCAAGTTGGCCAATTGCAAACCCAGCCCGACCTGAATGCCACGCACCACCGCCTTGGGCACCACCCGCGCGATCCAGGCCAACGCGCCACTATTCGCGAGCACCAACATCACCAC
>JAYTTR010000499.1:0-4078 GCA_043744935.1 Gemmatimonadaceae bacterium | reverse complement strand
GTGGTGAAGTGCGGCGCGGACATGCCGCACAACGCCATGAACGTCACGTGCTCCTGGCATACGCGCTCGATCGCGCGACTCCGCACGATGCCCTGCGAATACGCGAACAGCACGACCTTGAGCAACATGGCCGGCGGATAGGCGGGCGCGCCGGTGGTGTCGTTCCGGAACCGCGCATCGAAGTGCGCCAGATCGATTTCGTGATCGAGCACGTGATTCAGCGCATGCTCGAACGTGCCCGGTAACCACTGGCGTGCGAGGTCGACGCTCAGAAACTGCGGATTCGTATCGATGACTTTGTCGGGCCATAGCGGACTCTCGACACCGAGACGGAAGCGCAGCACATTCGATGCACCCAACACCCAACACCCAACACCCGTCACCGCGCACCGAGTTCCGTTTCCACATTGGCACCATTCGAGACTTATCCTACAAGCTCGTTAGACCGACAAGCCACCCTGAAGATTGACGGGAGCGACAGAATGCAGAGCAGGCCTCACATCATCGCGACTCTTTGCGGTCTCGTCGCCGTAGCACCAATGCGATATCAGGCGTTGCGCGCACCGACGGCTGCCGACGCGCGCGCCGTTCCCGATGGCACGTTCGAAGGAGCCTGGCGGGAGGTTCGGGTTCGACTGACGCGGCGGGACGGTACCGTCATTGTCGTTCGTCCTGTCGCAAGCGTGTACATCGCGACCGGGACGCACTACGCGCGCATGGCGACCCTGTCGCCATCAGACACCAGCAGCGTCCCAGTCTGCGATCAGTTCTGGGGAACCAGCGGTCGATATCGACTGAGTCACGATACGCTCACGCTCACGCCGACCGTCGGCAAGGACGCCAGAGTCGCGGCCGGGGACAGTATCACCTATCACGTGCGAACGAAGGGCGACACGCTGTGGCTGAGCGGTCGCTCCAGCGAGCACGACCTGCGCAACGATGGTCGCCGGATCCCGGATACAGCGGGTCCGTTGGTTGCCGAGGAGATTCTGTTGGTGAGAGCTGTACCGCGTGCAGCACCAGCCCGCTTGCAGGGAGCTCGATCGCGTGCGACCTCAAGCGTCAGCGCGTTTCCCGATGGCACATATGAAGGCGCTTGGCGCATTGTCGAAGTTCGTGTGACGTTCACGGACGGCTCCCTGCATGTCTTCCATCAAGACCCGAGCCTCTTCCTTGCAACGCGGACGCACTACTCCAAGTTGGCCATGTTAGGATTCGCAACCAAACGGTCGAATCCGTGCGATAAGTTCTATGGTAATGGCGGGCGTTACGAGGTGTCGCATGACACGCTGACGTACTATCCGATCGTCGCAAAGGACCCCGATCTCCCGGAAAAGGAAAAGGACGGAGAACGGTACCTCGTGAAGGCCAGAGGGGACACGCTTTGGATGAAGTGGATCAACGGCGAATTTCCCTCTCACGAGACTTGGTTCGTGAGGATTCCCAGGTAATCGCGCGGAGTCGCTGCATGAGCCCGTTCAGCAGGCGCGTCTTCTTGCAGACCTGTGGAGCATTCGCGGTCGCACTTCGCGATTCCCGCAGTCTGCGCGGCGCGTTGAACGCGCCGCTCGTCCTCAAGGACCCAAGAAAACTTGTCGATGTGAATTCGACGAGCATCCGCGCAGCCATAGACCTCGGCTGCCAAGCAATGAGCGGCCTGTTCAATCCCGACGACCACCAGGTTGGCGCGCCGTACTTTTGGGTCAATTTGCGACCGAGCACCAGCGTGTCGTTCAACGAGCTTTTCTCCGACGCGCAGGTGCCGGGGAAATCGCTGCTTGGCTTGCTGGCGGCCGAGAACATCGGAGTGCGCGTCGACCGGACGGCGGTTGAACACTATTCGCGCGTGGCGTTCTTCTCGTACAGTGGACCGGTTGCGCTGCCGTTGAATCGCAGCGCCGTTGACGGAAAGCTGGCGAACTTCGCCCCCGTCAATGTTGCGCACGGGTTCCATGCGCTCTATGCGTTGGTCGCCTTCAGGAATTCGGAGCGGGCACACGAACTTGCCGAAGCAAGCATCGCCGCTGTATCCGCGCTCTGGGACGACAGGAAGGGTTGGGACCGCCTCGCTCTCGAGGGGAGGCTCGGGCTTCGCTACCGTGACGTGCAGCCCGACGCGCCGTTTATCGCTGGACTCGCGATGGCGATCGGGCCCCTCGCCAAGTACTATCGCGCGACAGGTTCGCCAGGCGCGTTTCATCTCGCCACGAGGCTCAAGGAGAAAGTTCTCGCCGAATATTTCGTGCCCAGCGGCGAGTACGATCCGACCCGACTTGGCGCGCACGTGCAGAATGTCGTGTACGTGATGGCATCGCTCGCGTGGCTCGCCACAGTCACCCATGACGCGTCACTCATGGCACGGGTGAAGGCGTTCTACGACAACGGCCTCCGGCGGATACGCAACAGCATCGGCTGGTCACCGGAGTACTTCGGCAGTCCGGCTCACGTGACTGGCGCGCGCGGAACCAATGCCGACCGTGGTGAGGCCGGCAACACGGCGTTGATCCTCGAAACCGCACTGCTACTCGGCGAGTGGGGGTATTACGACGCGTTCGCAGACGCGGAGCTGATACTTCGCAGCCACCTGTTGCCGACGCAGCTGCGCGACGCGTCGTGCATCGGCCAGTCACCCCCCCAACGCGCTACGAATGGACATTTGGATGTTGCGCGTCGCGCGCGGGGCACGTGGGGATTCCCGGCCCCGTATGGACATCTCCCCTTCGGCGACAAAATCATCGGCGTCGGAACAGACATTGTGGGCCCCGTCGTCTATGCGCTGGCGGAAGCGCATGCTCGCATCATTGGCCGCCACGACGGTCAGCTCGCGATCCAGCTCCTGTTTGACTACAAGAGTGACGACGTCGACGTTGAGTCTCGTTACACCGACGCTGCGCTCACACTTGCCGTCCGTACGTCGAAGCCGCTGATGGTGCGCATTCCGCGGTGGGTTGCCGCCGAAAGCGTTAAGTTCATCGGTATCGCTCGCGAGTCAGCTGCCTTTGCGGGCGACTACCTTAACGTACCGCAAGGAGTCGCCGCCAACGGCCGTTTCGAAGTCAGCTTCGCTCTGGCGACGCGTGAACTCGATCTATCCTATGGCGGACGCACACTCCGCGCTCGAGCGCGAGGTGATCAGGTCGTTGCGATGGACAACCGCGGCACAGATTGCACGCTCTTCGATACTTACTCCACGTGAAGTCGGTCTAACAAGCCAATGCCGCAGACGAGGCCGCGCCCTCGCGGTCGCTCGGTTGCGTCCTCGCAGCTGATTGCCGGGCGTTGAGGCGGTAGAACCCCCCCGATTTCGCACCGCGTCGGAGTGCGCGGTGATGCGAAACATCGCGCGCGGCATTTTCAACCGCGCATTGCGGCATGCAGGCTGGAGAATCGCGTCGTATGGCGACAGGACGTGCGATCGCTGCGTGGTTGCTTACACGACATACCCGGTGTGCGCCAGCTTCTCGATGTTGTGCACGAGACAAAAGAGCAACCACTGGCCGTTCACCTTCGTCCGGCCGCGCCGCGTGACGCGATCGAGGCGCGTGTTGGAGCGCACATTCGCGAACACCGGCTCCACCGTCGCGAACCGGGTCCGTATGGTTCGCGCCCCTCCGGCGTGTCGAGGCGCTGCGGCATCCGCATCGTGTGCGTCTCGGTCTCCGTGGTGTCTTCGCGCCCCCGAAAGAACGCGACGGTGCGGACGACCGTCGTGTCGGGTGTGCGCACGCACGTGGCGCGCAGCGCACTCGGCGCGCCGTCGCGCTTCGCGCCGCGAACGGGTTCCCCGACATACCCGTTGGTGACGTTGCTGGCTCCGGTCCGATACAGCGACGTCCTGGCCGGACACACACCCGTGCGCGCCTCGGCGCCCGTCCCATGCGCTTGCGCGTTCACAATGATCTGATGTTTCGCATCGACGGCCGCGACGCCGGTATCGCCCTGCACGACGCCCGTGTCCGTCGCCATCTTCGCGCTCTCGTCGTCGGTACGGTTGCTTTTGCGCAAGCCGCCCGTGGGTCCATGACGATCCGTGGGATGCGTGGCCAACCACGCGCGTAACTGCTCCGCATCCCGCGTG
>JAYTTR010000498.1:0-4083 GCA_043744935.1 Gemmatimonadaceae bacterium | reverse complement strand
CCAAGGATGTTGATGGTTGGCACATCGAGACCCGTGCGCTCGACGTGCGCTTGTCCGTCCCACTCTTCGAGCACGACCACGACTTCGATGCGTTTTTGTTGACGCACCGCGTGGATGCCGAAAATGGCCGGAATATCGAGCAATCCAACGCCGCGGATTTCCATGAAATGTCGCTGGAGCTCGTGCCCCTTTCCAATCAATACGTCGTTGCCACGACGCGACGCGAACACGAGGTCGTCCGCGACAAGCCGATGTCCACGTTCGACCAGATCGAGGACGCATTCCGATTTGCCAATACCACTTTTCCCAGTGAAAAAAACTCCTACTCCGTACACGTCCGCGAGCGAGCCATGCAACGTGGTGGTTGGCGCAAACTGGTCGGCGAGATACGGTTTGATCAGGCGATAGAACTCCGCGGTTTTGAGTCGCGTCCGTAACACGGCAATGCCCGCCTCTTCGGCCAACCGGAGCAATGGCTCGGGGGGTTCCAATCCTTTCGTGATGAACGCGCACGGAATCGGAAACCCAAAAAACTGTTCGAGATATTTTGTGCGCTGGGCGACATCGAGCGATTGCAGATAACTGATTTCCGTTTCGCCCAGGACTTGAATGCGCTGATACGGAAAACGATTGATGTATCCGGCGAGGACGAGCCCCGGGCTGGATGCCTCGGGGCTCGTGATCTCGCGGTCAAGACCGATGGCCGGTCCTAGTTGCTCGAGCTCGAGCGGTTCTTTCATCCGCTCGTACAGCGACCCAACGGTTACGCGTGGTGTCACCCGGTGCGATCTCCAGCGGATCGACGAGATCGGCGTGATCGGGCAATCTGAGATTCGAGTCGATGTACGGCAACCGCGAGCGCGGGCTCAAAGGCGTACGCATCTGCATGGGCAAACAGATCACGGTGACGCGCACCGTGGAGGACAATTTCTACTCGTCGCGTCTTGCCATCGCCAACGAATCGAACAATCGCATCAACGACGCGATTGAGGCGAGCAGCCACTCGGCGAATGGCTATCTCGGCTTCGGTCCGCAAGGTTTCGGGGACTTCCGCGTGGTGCGCGTGCAGGATGATCTCCATTAGCGACCTCCTCCTGTTCCCACGACCTCACGGAGGTGGGATTCTGTCTCGTCTGCGGCTCTCGCCCATGTAAAGCCTAGCGCGAAGTGCCGTGCCGCGATCCCCAGGCGTTCGACGAGCGCACGCTCGCCGCTGAGGTATCGCATCGAATCGGCCATCGCAGCGACATCGCCGTGCGGCACGAGAAAACCTGTCTCACCATGCCGAACAGATTCGCGAATTCCCGGTGAATTGGATGCAATGACCGGAGTTCCGCTTGCCGCTGCCTCCAGATTGGTAATCCCCCATCCCTCCTTGGGTGATGCGAAGAGTGTCGCCCACGCGCGTCGCAACAAGGCAATTTTCGCGGTCTCGTCGATCCGTCCTAGAAAATGTACCCGATCAGCTACTCCCAAGGTTCCCACCAACGCTTCGAGCGCTCGTCGAAACTCGCCGGCGCCTGCGATTTCTAATGTGGCATCGGGGACGCCGCATTGCGCAAAGGCGCGGATCACCAAATCCACACCTTTGTACCTCTTCAATCGCCCCAGGTATGCAAAGAGTGGGCGATCCGAGCGGACCGTTGGGTCTGGTGTGTAGGTGGCAGTGTCGATCCCTGGAAAGATGACTCGAATCCGGTCTTTCGAGACGCCGCGAGCCGCGAGGTCGTCACGGGTACTTTCGCTGATCGCTTCGAACGCCAAGCCGCGATACATCCACGGGAGGGGGCGTTCAGCGAGCCAAACCGCGGTCGCCAGCGGCACGGAGAGCTCCTGGAAAGCGGTGCCGCCGAACAGATGCGGAACCAGTCCAACTAACGCCGGAGTGCGCCACGTCGGCGTGTAGAGGGGCACCTTGTTGATGTCCTCGACCATGACGTCGAACCCGCGGCCCAGCAATTGGTTGTGCCAATACCGACGGGCGAGAAACGGAAACGAGTATCGAGTGCCGACGCGATGGACGTCAATACCGTCTAACGTGGCGCGCGGAGCGCAGTCAGGCCATCCCCCGCATAGCAGCACGACCTCGTGCCCTTTCGCTGCGAGTCGTCCAAAGATTTCGTGCAGATGAATTTCCGCGCCGCCCGCAAGCGGATTCTCCCGGCATTGCCAGTTCACCACGGCAATGCGTAAGCGGGCCGACGATGGCCCGTCGCTCACAATCGTCCCAAGCGCCGCGCGTATGCGTCCAACACACCGTTCACAAAGCGCGCACTCCGCGACGTGCCATACCGTTCGGCGAGGCGCACGGCCTCCTGGATGACGACCTTCACCGGCGTTTCATCGCGTGCGAGTTCGGCCGCGGCCAGTCGCAACACGCTGCGCTCGATCGCACCCAATCGTTCGAGCCGCCAATTGGCCGTGACATCAGACAGCGCGGCATCAAGTTCGGCGGCGCGATCTGCAACGGTCGCGACCAACTTCGATGCGAACTCGCGCTCGTCCGCTTGAACCGCAAGGTCATCGAACACATTTGATGCAATGCGGCGCAGTTTGGTCAGGTCACGCAAATCCGCCGCGTAGAGCGCCTGCAACGCGCGCGCTCGACCGCGTGTCTCAACGCGCTCTACTTGAGCCGCAGCTCCCGTTCCACGTGGCCGACGTCCGCGTCGCGGCGCCACAGGCTC
Source organism: Gemmatimonadaceae bacterium (assembly GCA_043744935.1). Taxonomy (GTDB): domain Bacteria; phylum Gemmatimonadota; class Gemmatimonadetes; order Gemmatimonadales; family Gemmatimonadaceae; genus Gemmatimonas. Next base: position 1,396 of record JAYTTR010000498.1, on the reverse strand, counting down.
TTGCGCGTCGGTCTCCCAAAATGATTCGTCGCGTAGTTCGTTCGTCATCACGCGTCCCCTTCAAGTTCGTCTTCGTTGGGCAACACGCGATCATACAGATCGAGCAGTTCGAGCGCCGCCATCGCGGCGTCTGCCCCTTTATTGCCGTGTATCCCGCCAGCGCGCGCTTGCGCCTGCTCCATCGTGTCCGTGGTGAGTAACCCCAGTGTGACTGGCACATCAAAATCGCGCGAGACCTCCATCAAACCACGCGCCGATTCTCCAGCCACAATGTCAAAGTGCGGCGTCTCGCCGCGAATCACCGCACCAATAGCGACGGCGGCATCGTACCGTTCCGTACCCAACGCCCGACGCGCGGCGATGGGAAGCTCCCATGCGCCTGGCACCCACAGCACATCGATATCGTCGAACAGCACACCCGCAGCGACGAGTGCACTCACTGCACCTTCAGCGAGTGGCATCGTGACAGTTTCGTTGAAGCGTGCTGCGACCACGAGCATGCGGCGACCTTCACCGCGCGGATTTCCCATGAACTCGGCCATCAGATTGCGAAGAGGTGACCGAGCTTCGTACGCTTGGTTTCGAGGTACGAGGCATTTTCGTCGGTGGCAGGCGCTTCAAGTCGAACGCGATCTTCGAGCACGAGTCCGTAGCCATCAAGGCCGACCAGTTTGCGCGGATTATTTGTCAACACGCGGATAGACTTGAGGTTGAGATCAAGCAAGATTTGCGCGCCGATGCCGTAACTGCGCAGGTCATCCTTGAAGCCAAGCTGCTCGTTCGCTTCGACCGTATCAGCACCATGATCCTGCAACTCATAGGCCTTGAGTTTGTTCAGTAATCCGATGCCGCGACCTTCTTGATCCAAATACACAATGACGCCTCGTCCTTCCGCTTGTATCATGCGCATGGCGGTTTCCAACTGCCACCCGCAATCGCACCGCTGCGAATGAAAGACATCGCCGGTAAGACATTTGCTGTGCATGCGCACGAGCACGCGTTCGGCGCGTTCGACATTGCCAAACGTCAGCGCAATGTGTTCGCGCGAATCAACATCGTTCTTGTAGCCGAGAATGCGCCACTCACCAAACTCGGTGGGCAGACGCGCGTCGGCGACGCGATGCACCAAACGATCGGTGCGCAAGCGATAGGCGACCAGTTGCGCGATCGTGATGAACGTGAGGCCGTGCGTTTGCGCAAACTGCTCCAGTTGCGGACGACGCGATGTCGTGCCGTCACGATTGAGAATTTCGCAGATAACGCCTGCTGGTCGCCGACCCGCGAGACGCGCGAGATCGACCGCAGCTTCGGTATGACCGACGCGTTGTAACACACCGCCATCGCGCGCCCGCAACGGATGAATGTGACCGGGCAGACGTAGATCCGCGCGCGAGGA
>JAYTTR010000497.1:0-4095 GCA_043744935.1 Gemmatimonadaceae bacterium | reverse complement strand
ACATCACAACGGCAATCAGCACGCCGAGCAGCGTGACAAGCAAGCCGAGCGCCGCGTCACGCACAAACTGTTGTCGCGCAATGAGGAGTGTGGCGCTGGTCGGTATACCCACGTACACGAAGGCGTCGATACTCGGCACCAGTGCGTGCCCAACGAGACGCTGCGTGCCATCCTGCGACGTCACGGTGCGCGCTTCGTCCTGCGCTGTCCACTTCCGTTGGAGTTCGATGTTACTGGCAAACGTTCTGTTGCTCCACGAATCCATATCCGCACTTCGCAATAGCACGCGCCCCTCTCGATCCATCAGCGTAATGACCGAGTTCTTCGGTAGATCACCGGCCATGCGCACCACATCAATCGAGTCCATCAGCATGGCGGCGCCAATAACACCGGCTACTCGTCCGCGTGCATCACGCAACGGCATGGCGAACGGAAATACAAACGGTGATCCGGGGAGAATTACGGATCGACGCGCGGCCGCAACGGCCACGGTTCGCGTCTGCGCCGCACGAGTCACAAGCTCGCGCGCACTCAGCGGCAGCCGCGCGGCGTCGGGAAAAGGCGTCACAAGTCCGCCGCGCCAATAGCCTGCCGTATCCACGAGCCAGACATTGGAAAATTGTGACCCTTCGTTTAAAAAGAGAGCGCGCAGAATCGAATCGTTTCGCGCGACTGGCCCGCGAAGATCGAGCAAATGCGACACGCTCGACAGGAGAATACTGGAACGTTCAAATTCGGTACTCAACGAGCGCGCAGCGCTGAACGCCGTAGCGCGACTTCGCTCGGACAACGCACGCTGTTCGGCGTGCAGGCGTTCAACCGCACGAAAACCCGCGAAGGCCGCGAGGGGAATCGCGAGGCTGCTCGCCAGAAGAAACAACCGCCCGCGAATCCATAATCGTCGCAATCGACTACTGCTCCACGATGAGTCGTGCGATGGGTGCACGCAGTCGACTGACTACGCGCGCCGATTGCAGCAGCGCCGCGGCAGCGAGTCCGGCCACGAGACCAATCCACAGTCCACGCTCGCGCAACGGCGTGTAAAACCCGAGGTACACACCGAGCGGAATGCCAATGCCCCAGAACGCCACGAGATGCAGAATTGCCGGAACACGCGTGTCGCCCGTTCCGCGCAGCACACCGCCCGTGACCGCCTGCAACCCATCGAACACTTGGAACATGCCGGCCAGTGGAATGAGGGCGACTGCAACAGCGACCGTTGCCGTTTCGCGAGTATAGAACGTGGCGAGCCACAGCGGCGCTGCCAAAAATACGACTGCACTCACGCACATGAAACCGGTCCCGCAGGCAATCGCGGCAATGGCATCACGACGCGCGGCGACCATATCGCCGCGACCGATCGCACGGCCGACCACCGCCGTTGCCGCACCAGAAATACCGAGCGGCACCATAAACGTGAGCGAAGCCATATTGAGCGCAATTTCGTGTCCCGCGAGCGTCGCGGTACCGAGCCACCCCATGAACAATGTGGTCAATCCAAACGCAAACGATTCAAAGAAAAATTGCGTGCCAATAGGTGCGCCAATCCGCAGCGTGCGTCGGAGCGGTAGCCACGTCGTCGCTTCCGGATGCCACGGACGCAAGACGTTGCGCAACGCAGGCCATGCGATAACGAGCGTCACTCCGGCCATCACCCACATGGCGAGTGCTGTTGCATAACCAGAGCCAACAACACCGAGTCGCGGCGCACCCCAATTTCCGAAAACAAGAAGCCAGTTCACAAAGAGATTCACCAGATTCGCGAGCGCCACCGCGGTTAACACGGGAGCAACGCGTCGCATCGCTTGCAACGTCTGGCGCAGCACCGCAAATGCGAAGAATGGCAGGACGCCGATCGCGCGACGGCGCATATACATCGCCGCATCGCGCACCACGTCACTCGGCTGTCGCAGTGTGCGGAGCACGAATTCGCCCGGCATCAGCACGAGCGTGACCAACACCGCCAGGCCGAGGGCAACGAGCAATCCGCGTTGCACCGCGCGCGCCGCATCGTCGTGCGCACCTGCGCCGAGCGCTTGCGCAACAATTGGGTCGATCGCGAGCAGCAGACCCATACCAAAAATACTCACGTTGAAGAAATACAAATTCCCCAACGCAACCGATGCAATGGCGGCGCCACCAAGTCGCCCGACCACAAGCGTGTCAACGACACCCATAGCCTGCATGCCAACAAAAATGAGCACGATTGGTGCGGCGAATCGGGCCATATCACGCAGGTCAGGACCCCACGCGACCAATCGTTTCAACGCGATGCCGAGCCCTTCGCTCGTGACACAAGCTCGCGGACCTCGCGGAGGAGACGCTGTGCGTCATACGGAATACCGTCCTTGATCGTCCACGCAACGCCGCCGCCCGAGCCCGCAGCCGCATCTGCGCGCGGAGGATAAAACACCTTGAGATCTTCCAACGGGTTGCCATTCACCACAACGAGATCGGCAAAATACCCAGCGCGAACTCGACCCAAGCGCGTTTCTTCGCCAAGGATCTTTGCATTGTTGGCGGTCGCGTGCTGCAACACTTTGATGGGTTGGAAACCAGCTTCTTGCTGCAGTTCGAGTTCGCGCACTAGGCCAAAACCATACACTTGATAGATAAAGCCCGCATCTTCTCCGGCGCCGACGACTCCACCCATCTGCTCGAAATCACGCACGGCCTTGAACCAAATTTGATAATTGGCTTTCCAGAACGCTTCGTCGGTGCTGCTCCAATTCGCAAAGTACGATCCGTGATTCGAAGGATCCGGTTTGAAATATTTCTCGAGCGTTGGATGCAGATACTGCGCAAACCACGGCTGCGTTTCCGCGCGTTGTAGATCACGACTCGCTTCGTAAATATCGAGTGTCGGATTCCACGCCACGTTGCCTTTCACCATAGCGCGCAGTACATCCTGCAATTTCGACGGATCAGCTTCCTGCCATAAATGACCGGCCCACCGAAAGCGCATCCCTTCATCGGCATAATTGAAGTTCGACGGAAAATGCTGTGCCCCGCCAACAATGGCGGCGTCGGGAACGCCATACCAGTGCTCGATGCTCGTCAAGCCACCAGCTGCTGCGTCCCACGCATTCGTTTCATCAACCGCCATGTGATGCGCGGTGCGCAGCCCGAGCTTTTTTGCTTCATCAAGCACGGCACCGTAAACGTCCTTATCCATACCAAACAACTTGAGACCATCGACGCCCAGCGCCTTCAAGTCGCGCACGCGCTGCCGCGCTTCCACCTCAGTGCGCGGTACGGGCATGTACGCGTACCGTGCATAGACGTAGACGCGTGGCGCCGCGACCTCGCCGGACAAACTACGCGCACGAAGCTGCAATGTCTTCGCCGTTTCGCTGGACACATCGCGCACGGTGGTGATACCCATGCCAAGCCACAGCTTGAGTTGGTACTCCAACGGCTGCGGAATACCCGCACGCTCATCTTGCACATGACCATGAATATTGATCAGACCAGGCATGACGTACTTGCCCGCCGCATCCAACTCAGTGCCACCCGATGCGGGACGTCGCGCGGTACCGCTCTTCACCGCGACCGGATCAATCGACACGATATCGACGATCCGGTTGCCTTCGATAACAATATCCTTCGGGCCTTCGGCTGGGGTGCCGTTGCCTTCGATCACCATCGCGTTGCGAATCACTAACCGCGCCGGTCGCACACCATGCGTTGGCGCGGCACCCACGGATGTCGCAGCCGCCCGCTCGCTACTTTGTGCACCCGCGTTCGCGAAGGACGCTGACGCCAACGCACCGGCCGCCAGGACGCGTTGCATGATACGTCGTACGGGTGCATCAATCATACGAAGCTCCTAGGCGATGAGTACATCGATCACAGGTCGCGGAGAATGGTGCTTCAGGTCCGCCTAATATACCAGCGACAATCCGTGCGCGACGAGTATCGGAGCGCCTTTTGCACGAACTTGACATTTTTATTCGCTTGCATCCACCCACCCATCGACGCGAAACGTGGTGACACGACGAACGGCATTGATTACCGGCGGTGCGCTCCGGTATCACTCGACTGTGTCCGATTTGCGGCAGTTGCCGCGAGCGGACACAACACACAGCCATGGCA
>JAYTTR010000496.1:0-4105 GCA_043744935.1 Gemmatimonadaceae bacterium | reverse complement strand
CCATTCGTGGAGGCGTGCCGGTCATCTTCCCGCAATTCGCCTCGGAAGGGCCGTTACCAAAACATGGCTTCGCACGCACGACGCGCTGGTCCCTCCGGCATGTGGAACAGCGCCACGACGGCGCGCGCGCTGAGATGGAATTACGGGATGACGACACGACGCGCGCGATCTGGCCCCATGCGTTTCGCGCCATAGTTGCTGTGCGCGTTGGTGGTGCGACGCTTGAGGTGAGTCTCACGATCGAAAACACCGACAGTGCGTCATTCACATTCACGGCAGCACTGCACTCGTACTTTCAACTGCGGGATGCATATCGCGCCGACGTTGTTGGCTTATCGGGAACCCGTTATCGAGACGCTCTGCAGAACCGCACAGAATACAACGAGACCAATCCTTCTCTGGCGATTCTCGGCGAGATAGACCGCGTCTACTACGACGTTGCCGGACCGATCGCGATACGCGAACCGGAACGCGAACTCCACATATCGCAGAAGGGTTTTCGCGACGTTGTGGTTTGGAACCCCGGTGAGAACGGCTTGCGTGGAAAGACTGATTTTGGCGCGGGCGAGGAGCGACACATGTTGTGCGTTGAATCGGCAGCAGTGCAGCATCCGATCACGCTCGCTCCACGTGAACAGTGGATCGGAAAACAGCTTGTCACCGCAGTACCGTCAGGGCGCGAGACGTAGTACGCGCGCGAGCTGCTCTGCTTCAATCGTCATCGCCTTCGCTGCTGCAGCATCTCCGCGAGCCGCGAGTCCGCGCGCGAGAAGCTGCGCCGTCATGACATAGAGCATTGGTATCGAGATCGATGCGTCATCAACCCACGCTGGACCCGTGCGCAACGCCGTCGGCCCGCGATACTCGGCCCACAGCAAGCGAGAACGTTCGACATCAAGAAAGCCGCCTGGTATCGCCACGAATTCTGGATGCGTCGAAACCGGTGTTTCGAGAAGACGTTGCGCCAATCCTTGCGTAACGATGTAGTTGCCAAGTCCGAGCGCTTGTGCGTACCGACCGACCGAGAAGAAAATCGGACGCGCGGGGAATGCGTCTTTGATCATCTGCAGCACCACAAACTGATCGCGCGTGACCATGCCAGCGGGGATGGTCGCGTTGATACCATTGGACACAAATTGCTGCGGTTGCGCGAACTGCACCGCGGGTGGAATTGCATCGGCTTGAGCGACAGTGAGCGATAACGGCGCGCCGACCGGCATTGGTTTCGCGAGTGTCGCAAAGAGCGACAAACCGGAACCGTCGTACGGTTGTATTTGTGTGCGAAGCAGCTGGCGCACGTACCAATCAGCACCGAGATACGGCACCAACGTGATCGTGACATCAAGACGTACACGTTCTACTTGCTGTGCATACCAGAGCGGAAAGGAGTCGTTGTCACCGTTTGTGATAATAACGCTGTATGGCTCAACGGACTGCAGTAAATCGCGTGCCCATTCCCGCGTGAAAGTATCGCCGCGCCGCGGTGCCTGCGTACGGTTGCCGATGAGTGGCACAAGTGCGAGGAGCAGAACTGGCGCGGACAATCGCCATGATTTGACGCGAACGGCAAGAAATCGCCACAGCGACGCCAATCCAATGCCCACCCAAATACACCACGTCGCGAAACTCCAGACGAAAAAATAATCGCGATCACGAACTTCTCTCGCCACGCTATCGCCGAGCTCCGGACTTTGTGACGATCCGTACTTGAAATTGAGATAGTAGATGAGCGCCGGCGTGAGCGTGAAGATGAGCGGTGCAATAAATGCGAACGAGGCACGATCATTTCGCCAATGCGCCGCTGCACCGAATAGACCGAGTGCAAGGAACAGCAAGGAGAGCGCGTGCTGGAGTGTCGGTTGTTCGTGAAACGCGTCACGCCACCATTGCCATTGGAAATAGAGCCACCACATGCCCACCTGCGCGCCAAGCGGCGCTTGCCGATCCGTCACGTTGTGCCCACCGTATTGCTCGCGTTGCACATTGGCATTCAATCGCGAGAACGTTGTGACGTTAAACGTGCAATCGAATCGAGGGCCGCCGACGCAGGCCGTGGGTTCACCTTCGTTAATGGCGGGATTGTGCGCTGCGCGAATGGGTTCAAAGGCAAATGGTGTCACGCCGAGCATGAGTATCACTACGGCGGAGAATAGCACGCGCCAGCGGAGAAACGTGGACGGACGCCGCAAGAGTATGAACAGTCCAAATGCTGGTAGCGGCAAGAATCCTGCTGGATGATTGGCGTACCCCAAGCCACACACATACGCGAGCAGCAGCAACAGGGCGTCACTGCGTCGCGATTGCGCAGGTGCGTCGTACCAGCGAAGCGCGAGCCACGCCGCAACGGCAACACCGAGCATCGCAACGGTATACACTTTCTCGTTGACGACGCTTTGGTTCCACACCGAGAATGCAGTGGCTCCAAGCCAGGCAGAGAGGGCTGCCGCGATGCGCCGCGCGGTTGGCGGCAAACCTGCACCGCGCATGGCGCGATGTGCGACCAGGCACCACAACGCTGCCGACAGCGCACTCGTTGTTGCGGCCAGCAGATTCACACGCGCCGCGTACGAGATGGGAATGGGCAGTAGTGCGAAGGCGTGCGCAATTAATACAAACAACGGATTCCCAGGCGGGTGCGGAATGCCGAGCACCCGCGCGACGGCGATGTACTCGCTCGTGTCCCACATCGCAGTGGTTGGTGCCAACGACCATGCGTACAAGGCGAGCACCACCAGCGCTACAACGCCGGCAACACGATATGGCGGTGCGTCATCGCTTGGCGACAACGGCTCCGGGAAGATTATGGGCGTCGCCTTCGTGGTTGCGACCGAGAACCACAACGCGCACGGCAGCAGCACGAGGTAGCCAAGTACGAGCAGCACGGCGGCGACATCGGTGCCGCCGCGCCAGAGGTCGATATAACCGACCGCGAGCGCCACGCACGTTGCGAGCACCCAGCCCACAGGGTACTCGCGAGAAATTCGCGAGAGGGCAACCATAAATTGTGTGGACGTGCGTTAAATGGAGTCTGGACTCGAACGTGGCGTAGTGCGCACGACGGGCAGCGGAGCCGGAGCAACCACCTGTGCATTGTTGACAACGTATGCAAAGCGTAACGCGTCGCGTGGCAGGAGGGCGCGGGTGCGCCACGCGCCATCGACGTCGCAATGCATTGGTGACGCACCACGCCGCCACGCGTTGAAATCACCAACGACAACAACACTACGCACGGACGGAGCGCGTAGCACAAATTCCACAATGCGCATGGTGTCAAGCAATGCACCGGCAACGCGGTTTACCGATGCATTGCGGTGATGGAGCGCCAACACCGTATCGCCGATCACATACGCAGCGTTGGTGAAAACGTCCGACTCTCGCAGATTCGCGCGGCGGAGCGAGAGAGAGGCAAACGCTGTCACGACTAGCGCGAGTACGCCAACAGGTGTGAGTAAACCACGACGTGACCAGCGCGACGCGCGCATCGGCACCGACAGTTGTTTTGGCACCGGCTCGCGACGCACACAATCCATGATTGCTGCGCGCGCCGCTGCGGTGCTGGAGACGGGACGTCGCATCGCGAGAACGGCCCACGGTGGCAGGGCAGACGCCGTTCGCGGTTCGGATTGCTCATGCATGAATGTGCTCCGCGAGTATTGTGCGTAGTCGAGCGCAGGCGCACTGCACGCGCATCTTGAGCGCTGAAATGCCGACGCCCGTGATGGTGGACATTTCGTCAAAACTCAACTCATCAGCGAAGCGCAAGACGACCGCTTCCCGCTGCGTTGCGGGCAACTGTATGAGTGCACGCGCCAATTCATCGTGCCGGTCCGCTGCCGCGCCGACGGCATCGGGATCGACCAGATAGAGATCAAGCGCGATCGATTGCTCGTCTCGATCAATGCAACGACGTTCGCGTGCCAATTGTGTGCGACATTGATTCACCACGATGCGCATGAGCCACGCACCAAATTTGTCTTGCTCGCGGTATCCACCCAAGTGCCGATAAGCACGTACGAATGCGTCTTGCACGGCGTCGTCAGCCTCATCCGCATCGGCGAGCAGGTGGGTCGCCACCCGCAGACACCGCGCGTGATGCCGGTCGACC
>JAYTTR010000495.1:0-16164 GCA_043744935.1 Gemmatimonadaceae bacterium | reverse complement strand
GCCGGTCAAGTTTGTGATGGGCATGACCGCGCATGCCGGCGCACTGTTTGGCAACTCTGGTCCGTTCTTTTTCCAGCAGCAGTTTTCTGTCGGCGGCGTAATGGAAAACTCGGGATACCCACGCACCGTCTCTCCGTACATTACACCGCCGACAGAAAACTGCTGCTGAAAGAAGAACGGACCAGAGTTGCCAAACAGCGCGCCGGCATGCGCGGTCATGCCCATAACAAACTTGACCGGCTGTGATCCAGGGTTCGTTCCGCCCAGTTGCGCAATCGGCGCAAAAGCACTCATCTGCCCGGTGACACGCTGAAAATTCACCGAGCCACCGAGGGGACCACCGCTAAAATCCGCAGTCACGGAACGCAGAGATCCCGCAGTCGGAAACGGTAAATCCACGCGCGTGTCGTACGTGTACTCCAATCCGATATTCGAGCGCAAACAGTTTCTCGTACATCCGGTGGACAGCGTGCCAGACGTAAACGTCGCCGATTCGCCATTGTACGAAACAGCGACACTCGATTGCAGCGATCCCGGCACTGGAAGACCCACACGCACTGAGGCACCGGTCCGAATGTTCTGGCCAAGATTGCCAACCACAAATCGCGATTGCGTACGGTATGCGCTGAGCGCGCCAGACACGCGAGTCCCACGTAACGCTGGATCGGTGTATGTCGCGGTGAAATCGTTATAAAAACGCCCGTACTGCCAGTTCAACGAACCCTTCTTGCATCGGCCGAACAGATTCGGTTGCTCAACACCAATAAAACCGCCGAAGCCAACGCCGCCCTGGCCCATCGATGCTCCAAAATTGATGCTACCCGTACGCTTCTCTTTCACGCGAAACACGAGATCCACGTCACCCTGATCGTTCACGGGGCGATAGTCAGGAAACGGCATTGGCGATTCGAAAAAGTTTAAATTGCCGATGCTTTGATAACTGCGCACCATCGCTTCCTGATTGAACACACCGCCCGGCACGAGGTAAATCTGACGCCGAATACAATCGTCGGCCGTGTAATCGTTGCCCAAAATCTCGATACGATTCACGATGGCGGGATTTTTCTCGTCAATCTCCCAACGCAAATTGACCACCGGTAGCGAATCTTTGTCCAAACGGCGATCGACGACGGGCGTTATACGCGCGTACAAATAACCATTGTTTCGGTAGGCTGCGTTGACCTTCTCAATGGACTCGTCCCACTTCTTCTGGTCGAATACGCCAACCGGCGCGGACGCTTCCCGAGTGAGTAATCCCTTCACACGCTGGGTCAGGGTAGGATCATTGCCTTCGAATGGATAATACCGATGCAGTTCATCAGTCGGAAAGCGACGATTGCCGGCGATCTCAAATGTCCCAACGCGATAGCGCGGACCTTCCGCCACACCGATCTGCACAAGCCCCTTTCCCCGCTCACGATCCACAATCAACGTGTCCTTCGTGATTCGCATATCGACGTAGCCAAGACGCGAATACAACGCTGGGATTCGCTCGCCTAAGTCCCCAACATATTTATCGTCATCAAACTCACCTTTGCGAAAGAACCAAAATCCTTCTGGCTTCGTTTTCATCGCATCGACAATGGTCGCTTCTTTCACGCCCTTGTTGCCGATGACGTCGATGCCCGCGATAGCCAACCGACGCCCTTCCTCAATGCGGTACGTCAACCCAATACGACCATCAGACATCGGCGTGGAATCGATCTTCACAGTCGCCAAGTAGTAACCAGCACTCTCGTACACCGAATCAATCTTCGCGCGCGCACGCGCCTCTTGCATTGGATCGATTGGCCGCCCAATGAGCAAATCGATCTTATCGCGCACCGATCGTTCAGAGACCGCGTTGGGGCCAATTACCTTAATGTCGCCCAGCAGCGCACGTTCGCGCACCACGTAAGCCGCTATCGTTTTTCCCTTTACCGCATCGAGGTCGCACCGCACTTGCACGTCATCGAATTCGTTCATCGCGTACAGCGCCTTCAGCGCACGCTGGACAACAGGAAATGGCATCGGGCTGCCCGCGACCAATCCACCATCCGCGCGAATTTTGTCCTGCGTGATACGCACACTTCCACGGACGGCAATGGAATCCGGGTTCGCGCACTTCCCCGCTTCATCCTGCGCCCAAGCAACGGGCGCGGCAAACGAGGTCACGACGAGCGCTCGGAGCGCGACTTTTAGAAAAACGCTGGTCTGCATAACCCGGGAATATACATCGAAAAGACAAGCGGCCGGACCCAGCTAGGGTCCGGCCGCCGGCGGTTTACTGCCGTTACACCTGCGGTGTCGGAGACAACACACGAAATTCGAGCTTTTCCTTCTCGGTGGACGAGACGTCTACTTCAATCTCGTCACCTTTTGAAAATTCCGCGGTCAGAATCTTCTCCGAGAGTGGATCTTCGATATATCGCTGGATCGCCCGCTTGAGCGGCCGAGCGCCATAATGCTCGTCGTATCCGTGGTTTACCAAAAACTGGACCGCGGGTTCCGTCAGCTTGATCACCAACTCCTCCTCGACCAACCGCTTCTGGACCTCAGCGAAGAGAATCGACACGATACTCGTGATATGCTCTTTCCCAAGCGGATGGAAGACAATCACGTCGTCGAGACGATTGAGGAATTCGGGATTGAACACGCGTCCCATCTCCTCCTTCACCTTCTCCGAAATTCGTTCAAAGTCACCTCGCGCATCACTGCCGCCAAACCCGAGCGACTTGGTCTTAGTGATGTCTTTCGCACCGACGTTGGACGTCATGATTACAACCGTGTTCTTGAAGTCGATCACACGGCCGTAATTATCTGTCAAATGCCCTTCATCCAACACTTGCAGCAGAATGTTGAAGACATCGGGATGCGCCTTTTCGATTTCATCGAGCAACACGACGCTATATGGCTTCCGGCGAATCGCTTTTGTGAGCGTTCCCGAATCTTCATAGCCAACGTATCCCGGAGGTGCACCAATGAGACGCGACACGGAAAACTTTTCCATATACTCGCTCATGTCGACGCGAATCAGCGCCGATGCATCCGCAAATAGAAACTTGGCAAGCGAGCGCGCCAACTCTGTTTTACCGACGCCTGTTGGTCCAGAAAAAATGAATGAACCGATCGGACGACGAGGATCCTTCAAGCCGGCGCGACTGCGACGAATCGACCGTGACAAGGCCCTGATCGCCTCGTCCTGCCCCACGACGGACAAATGAAGTTCTTCCTCCATCCGTAGCAGACGCGCCGTCTCCGCCTCCTGCAAACGCGTCACGGGAATTCCCGTCCATCGGCTGACGATGAACGCAATCTCTTCTTCGCCCAACGTTGGGCGGTGCGATTGCCGATGCGCTTCCCACTCTTCCTGCTTGCGCCGAATCTCCGCCTGCAACTCGCGCTCGTTGTCTCGCAACGACGCAGCACGCTCGAAGTTCTGATCACGAACCGCCGCTTCCTTCTCGGCGCTGAGTGACTCCAACTGTTCCTTGAGCGCGGCCACTGCCGGCGGTGGTGCTTGTGCAGCAAGACGCGCTCGCGCGCCTGCCTCATCGATCACATCGATGGCCTTATCGGGTAAGAACCGATCAGTGATGTAGCGCTCGGACAACTTCGCCGCAGCCACTAACGTCTCATCAGGAATGTTCACCCGATGATGGTCTTCGTATTTCTTGCGAAGTCCCTGCAGAATCTGTACGGTCTCATCGATCGATGGCGGATCAACCACCACTGTTTGAAAGCGCCGCTCAAGCGCACCGTCTTTCTCGATGTACTTGCGATACTCGTTAAGGGTTGACGCGCCAACACACTGTAGTTCCCCACGCGCAAGCGCAGGTTTCAGCATGTTGCTGGCGTCGATCGCACCTTCAGCAGCCCCCGCTCCAACGAGCGTATGCAACTCGTCAATGAAGAGAATAACTTGCTTGTTTTGCGCGATCTCGTTCATGACGGCCTTCAACCGCTCTTCAAATTGCCCGCGGTACTTCGTACCGGCGATCACGGCGGCCATATCGAGCGACAACACCCGATTGTCACGCAACGACTCCGGGCACTCGCCATTCGCGATGAGCTGAGCGAGCCCCTCGACAATCGCTGTCTTGCCTACACCGGGTTCGCCGATCAATACCGGGTTGTTTTTCTTCCGGCGCGTCAGCACTTCCATAACGCGCTCGATCTCCTTCGCGCGACCGATCGTGGGGTCGAGCTGCCCCTCGGCCGCCAATTGCGTGAGATCGCGGCAAAAGTGATCGAGTGCCGGCGTCTTCGATTTCTTGTCACCTTTCGCGGGCGCCGCCGTAGGCGGCACAACGCCAGACTTCTCCGGTTGCGGAGACTGTCCAGGCTGCGGCACATCGGTGCCGAGTAAACGCAACGTCTCGGCGCGCGCAGCATCGAGATTAACGCCAGCGTCCGTGAGGACCTGCGCCGCGATGCCCTTTTCTTCGCGCAACAATCCGAGCAGCAAATGCTCGGTGCCGACGTAGCTGTGATTGAGATCGCGCGCCTCGGCCATGGCGAGTTCCAGGACCTTCTTGGCGCGCGACGTATACGGAAGATCGGGGCCAGTAGCTTGCGCCGCTTTGCCTTTCTTGACCGTCTCCTCGATTTTTTGCGTCACGTCGTCGAGATCGACGTTCAGGTTTTGCAACACGGCCGCTGCAACACCCTCGCCCTCGCGAATCAGCCCGAGCAAAATATGCTCGGTGCCAACGTACTCGTGATGGAGGCGTGCTGCCTCTTCACGAGCCATCGCAAGGACTTTCCGCACTCGCTCGGTGAAGTTGTAACCGTTCATCGTCCCCTCAGGGTCGGGTGGAAGCGGATCATTCGAATCCGCCCCCTTCGCTCACGAGCGCCTGACGCACGTACCTCGCGCGTGCCAGGTTTGCCTCAGTCTCCGTTAACTCTCGCCCCTCAAGGTGAGCAAGATGTGCAGACTGCGCAAAAATCAGGAGCTTGTTGAGTGTGTATACACTGAGCCCGGTGATCAGTTTCAGACCGACAGCCAAACGCACACCGCTCAGATAATTCATGGCCTCGTCGAACGTCAAACTACGGGCATACCGCAGCGTACCGTAAGCGCGCCACAACTTGTCTTCGATAATATAGCCAGCATCTCGTACCAAGACACGACGCGCCTCTTCTTCCCGTTCGATCACATGACGTACGACGCGGACGAGCAGATCCTGCAACTCATCCTCTGAACGACCCAGCGTTGTCTGATTGGACAACTGGAAAAAGTTTCCAACCACCTCACTCCCTTCGCCATACAAGCCGCGATACGTCAATCCCATCTGCTGCAAACCGGACAGCACCTTGCCGATTTCCTTGGTCAGCACCAGCCCGGGTAAGTGAATGAGCACCGACGCGCGCAGTCCAGTTCCCGTGTTGGTGGGACAGGCCGTGAGAAATCCAAATTCGCGGTGAAAAGCAAACGGCACCTGCGCACCGAGTTCACGGTCAAGGCGTTGCACGGTTTCAAAGGCTTGTGGCACTGCAAATCCCGAGCGGAGCGCTTGCAAACGCAAATGGTCCTCTTCGTTGACCAGTAAACCAACGTCCTCTCCCAAAAACACCGCAGCGCCCGAGCGCAATGGATGCTGTTGGTCCAAGCCCGCCAGCTCCTTGCTTACCAAGTGTCGCTCATGCAGCAACTGACGATCCTGCAGGCCAAGCTCCTCGAGCCGCAACAAGAGACTCCCGCGAAGCGACGGCACGGCGCCCAACGCGTCGCGGACTTGTGCGAGCATGCGCAAGCGCTCGCCGTCACGCGCACGCCCAGTGAACGCATAGCCGGTGACGTTGCGCGCCAATCGCATCCGCGTCGAAATCACCACGTCAGCATTCGCACCCGACGCGTCCAACCAGCGCACGCCGCCGTCGGGAAGCAACGACAAATCCAACGCGTGCTTCGCCCCGCTCACTCGATCACCCGAATGCGGTCGCGCAGTTCCGCCGCTAATTCAAACTGCTCCGATTCGACCGCGCGGAGCAAGCGATCATGCAAATCGTACAGCGTATCTGGTTTCTCGACCATGTGCGTCACTGGTGGCTCGTATTTGATACCGACATGCTTCGAACTGCCGTGCAGCCGACGCAGAAGCTCCCGCAGGCTGCGCTCCATCGCGTCGTAACAGTGCGGACATCCGAGACGTCCGGTGGCGCGAAAATCGCGCGAGGTCGAGCCACAGAACGTACACGACGGCGCATCTTCAGCGGTCGCCGACGCCTGACTCTGCACCGCCTGCAGGATATCACCCAGCGGATGCTGCGGCATCGCCAACGTCGTTTCGACCCCTTTGGCTGCAGCGCACTTCTCGCATAAATGCAGTTGCGTCACCGCGTTTTCTACGATGCGCGTGAGATGCACCACGGCATCACGTTCCTTGCAGTTGTCGCAGAGCATCAGGCCTCCATCCGTGGTCCGTCCATCATGTTAACCGTCCACCTTCCAGCAGCAACTCGCGGTGCGCACGCGACGCTAACGACTGATTGTGCGTGACGACAACGAGACCAAGCGCCAGATCACGCGCTAACTCAACGAACAGATCGTGCAATCGTTCAGCGTTGTGTAAATCGAGATTGCCGCTTGGCTCATCGGCCAGTAGAAGCGCAGGCTCCGCCGCCAAGGCGCGCGCCACCGCGGTGCGTTGTTGCTCGCCACCAGACAATGCAGCCGGCCGATGGTGCAACCGCGAAGAAAGTCCCACGCGGTCTAACAACATCTCGGCGCGACGCCGCGCGCTTGCGTCGTCAACACCGGCTATTCGCAACGGCATCATCACGTTCTCCACCGCTGAAAACTCGCGTAGCAGATGATGAAATTGAAACACAAAGCCGACCGAACGGTTCCGAAGCGTCGCCAGTGCGTCGTCACCAAGGTTGGCAACTGACTGTCCTGCCAAGCTAATGGTTCCGGCCGACGGACGTTCCAACGCGCCCAGCAGATGCAGCAATGTGCTCTTTCCAGAGCCGCTGGCACCGACGATCGCCACCATCTCGCCACGATGCACCGTGAGCGACACGTTGTCGAGCACGTGAATTGTGGCACCGTCCACCCCACGGAAATCCTTCACAAGTCCGTGCGCTTCCACCACAACGTGCTGTTCCGGGAACGCAGAAGACGCTTCAATCATGTCGAATGGCATCGACAGGATACATACGCGCTGCTTGCGACGCCGGGTACAGCGTGGCAAGCGTGGCGACGACAAGACTGGCGACTACAATTGAGATGACATCCGTTGCTTGCGTGGCCACCGGCAGATGATCGATGAAATACACCGACGGATCAAGCGCGATGAGCTTGTAGCGATCGAGGAGGGTCGTCACGACGAGCCCAAGCGCGAGTCCACCGGCGGTCCCTACGCCGCCAACCACAAAACCTTGCAGCAAAAAAATGCGGCGTATCGATCGCGCTGGCATGCCCATCGCGCGAAGAATGCCAATCTCACGTGTCTTATCAGCGACCACCATTGTGAGGGTACCAACAATGTTGAAAGCAGCAACTACGACAATGAGCAACAGAATGACACCCATGCCCAGTTTCTCAAGCTTCAGCGCCGAAAACAACGTGCGATTCTGCTCCTGCCAATCCATCGCACGCACCGGCGCCGACAGCGACGCGCGTAACGAGTCGGCAACCATGGGCGCACTCCAGCGATCATGTGTGCGAGCCTCGATGCCGGTGACATCGTCACCAATGCCGGCAAATCGCTGCGCGGCTTGCAGATCGAGGTACAGGTAACTGTTATCATACTCGTACATTCCGGTCTCGAACAAGCCGGACACCACCACACTATCGAAGCGCGGAATCACCGCGCCCGTGGCTTGATTCACCACGAGACCTGCCTCGCCGATCAACACGAGCGTGTCACCCGGAAATGCGTTCAACTTTGCAGCAAGCGACTTGCCGAGGACCGCGCCGGGGAGTGACACGCCCTCTCGTACGAATTTGAAATCCCCCAGAATCGCGTGCTGCCGAATCGTCGTGACCTCTTCACGACCCTCGCGCTGCGCTTCGATCCCCCACACGAGGACCGCCGTGCGATACAACGCAGCGTTGCGTACCAGTCCCTCTGTTTTCACAAACGGCGCTGCCGCGTCGATGCCCGGCGAGGCACGGATCTTCGTGCGCAACTCTTTCCATCCAGCCAACCGCATCCCGTCGCCGTACGGCAGAATTTGCACGTCTGGACTACCGATCAAAATCTTGTCGCGCAAATCGCGTTGCAGTCCGTTCATCACGCCCATTACCACGATCAGCGCGCTGACGCCAATCAATATACCGCCAATGGCGATGACGCTAATGAGCGACAGCAGGCGAGAGCCACGACGACTGCGTAGATATCTCCACGCGATCGAGCATTCGAGACGTAGCACGTCGCGCTACTCGGGCCGCATGGTGGGAAACAGTATGACATCGCGAATGTTTGCCGTATCCGTCAGGTACATGAACAAGCGATCAACGCCGATACCAACACCACCTGTTGGCGGCATCCCGTATTCCATCGCGCGCAAGTAATCCTCGTCCACACCAGACGCTTCGTCGTCACCTGCATCGCGCAGTTTCGCTTGCGCCTCGAAACGCTCACGTTGGTCAATCGGGTCATTCAGTTCGGAAAATGCGTTCGCCAATTCTTTCCCACGAGCAAACAACTCAAATCGTTCGGTCAGTCCGGGCTTTCCGCGTTTTGGCTTCGCGAGCGGTGACAGTTCGATTGGATAATCAACAACAAAAGTCGGGGTTTCTATCTTCGATTCAACGAGCGCCTGAAACATCTCATCGAGCACCTTCGGACGACTGAGTGTCGAGACTTTGTGCACGCCAATTCGCTCCGCGACGCCGCGCAACGTCGCATCGTCGAGCGTCATGACATCGACGCCCGCAGACGACGACAACGACGTCGCCCACTCGATGCGCGGAAATGGCGTGATCAATACCGGAACTTTTTCCCCAATGACGGGAACAGCGCGCACCGCACCGGCCGCAGCAATCATGAGCGACTCGACACGAGTCATCATCACCTCGTAGTCCGCGAATGCCTCGTAAAACTCGAGCATGGTGAATTCCGGATTGTGCGTCCGATCAATACCCTCGTTGCGAAAATCATGGCCGATCTCGTATACGCGCTCAAACCCGCCAACAATGAGCCGTTTGAGATACAGCTCATCAGCGATTCGTAGATACAAGGGCATGTCGAGCGCATTGTGATGCGTGACGAAGGGGCGTGCGGCGGCGCCGCCATACAGCGGCTGCAACACCGGAGTTTCCACCTCGAGATAGCCGAGTGCGTCAAGATGCGCGCGAATGCTCCGTGTCAGAATTGACCGCGCGCGAAATATCGCGCGTACTTCTGGATGCACCGCGAGGTCTGCGTAGCGCTGGCGCGCGCGCTGTTCCGTATCCGAAAACGCAGAATACCGAACAATCGCGCCATCCACGATCGCTTCCTTGCCGAAGGGCAATGGACGCAACGACTTGGACAGCAGCGTGACCTTTACCGTGCGCACCGTTGCCTCGCCCGTGCGCGTACGCATCATCATACCGCGCACCCCAATCCAATCTCCGAGATCATATTCCGAGAGCAATGCCCATGCCGCTTCGCCAATTTCATCGCGACGAAAGTACAACTGCACCCGACCATCCATGTCTGCGAGATGCGCAAATGCCGTCTTCCCCTGACTGCGCCACGACGTCAGTCGACCCGCCACGGAAACCGGGGGTCCTTCATCCGCATCACCCAGCGCAGCGATTGCCTCCAGCGATGAATGCGTGCGATCATACGCGTAGGCAAACGGCTCCTCACCGCCTGCGCGCAGACGATCAAGTTTATCTCGACGCGCCTGCATCAGGAAATTGAGATCCTCGCTCACGAGCCGCTTTCCTCGCTCGCGGCCGAACTTTCCTGCTTCAGATACGCGTGTATGAACGGATCGATCGCGCCATCCATAACCTTCTGCACGTCAGGAATCTTGAGCTCCGTGCGGTGATCGTTGACCATCGTGTACGGTTGAAAGACGTAACTGCGAATCTGACTTCCAAACGACACATCTTGTTTATTTGCGTCAAACGCCGCTTTGACTGCCGCAAACTTGTCTGCCTCGAGCTGGTACAATCTGTTCTTCAACTGCTTCATTGCCGTCGCCTTGTTCTTGAACTGCGAACGCTCCGCCTGTGACGCGGTTACGATACCCGACGGCATGTGCGTGATCCGCACGGCGGACGACGTCTTGTTGACGTGCTGTCCACCAGCACCCGATGCGCGATACACGTCAATGCGCAAATCTTCATCGCGAATTTCGATGTTGATCTCTTCGTTCACCACGGGATAGACAAAGACCGACGCAAAACTGGTATGGCGACGCGCCTGCGCATCGAACGGTGAAATACGAACGAGACGATGCACGCCAGACTCTGCGCGCAAAAATCCGTACGCTGACTGTCCTTTAATTTCCATCACCGCGCCCTTGATGCCGGCTTCTTCGCCCTGGCTCAAATCGAGCATCTCGATCTCGAAACCTTTGCGTTCCGCCCACCGGGTGTACATGCGCATGATCATCTCCGCCCAGTCTTGCGCTTCGGTGCCGCCCGCGCCGGCAGAGATCTCCAATTGTGCATCGCGAAAATCGTCTCGACCGCGCAAGAGTGTCCGCAACTCGAACGCATCCAACGCCTCGGCGATACGCTCGACCTCCGCGTCGACATCTGCCGTCATCGAGTCGTCTGGCTCAACATTGAGCATGTCATCCAACTCGCGCGCAGAGCGCGTCCGCCCTTCAAGCGCGTCGAACGGCTCGACCCAGCCCTTCAACGCCTTCACCTGCTGCACGATCTCGCGTGCGTGCTCTTGATCATTCCAGAACGCGCCCTCCGACATCTCGTTTTCGTACGAATTCAGCGTCGAGCGTTTGGATTCGACGTCAAAGATACCTCCGCATGTCGGCGAGCCGTTCTTCCGCTCGCGCGAGCACTTTTACCCGTTCGCCGTCCTGCATAACATGCCTCCACGTACGACACGAACCGCCTCAGAACGCAAGACGCCTCGAAGAAATAGGCTCAAAATACCGAAGCGCGCCGTTCCGCAGCGACAGTCGCTGGGTACGGCGCGCGAAGGGGAAGATAGCCGTCGAACCGACGCGCTTCCAGCGGTGCAGATGCAGTTAGAACAGTTTACGTCCGCCGCCGAGAATTTCGTTTAAGGCTTCCTGAAAATGCGGCGAACTTTCTGCGAGATCGCGACCCACCTGCTCCACGAACTCCTCATAACTCTTCTTGATTTCTTCACGGAATAGCTGCCGAAGCGTGCCATCGCGCAGTCCCTCTTCGCGCTTCTGCGGGTGATAGGCCACCAGATCCGACACCAGCGCTCGCGCCAATCTTCGAGCGCGTTGGCCTGGATCCGCATTGAGAAATGGATTGATGGGTTTTCTTGCAGCGCTCGGGGTGAGGCGTTCAGCAGATCCAGTATGCGCTGTTCGATCAACCACCGCGGAGGACATGGCGGGCGTGGCCATCGGTCGCAATGGAACCGCAACCGGAGTGCGCAACGCCGGCGTTTGGCTACCAAGCGGAACTGGTGGCGTCATCACCGTTGCACCGGATGACACGATCGCCGCCGCTGCCGCATTGACGCCGCTACCGGTACTTGCCGCTACGCCCGCGCGACTACCTGGCGCCACGCTTGCGAAGGCCGGCAGGACCACGCCCGACGAAGCGGGGGTGACGGACACAGGCAGCGTGCCGCCGGCGATTGCAATGACGCCACCACAGACGGAGCACCGCGCGCGAACGCCGGTTGCCGGGACCTTCGCTGGGTCGACGCGGAAAACGGAACGGCAGTCGGGACAAGAGACTGTCATACGCCACTGCTCCCGAGACGCAGGGTTACCTCGACTGGTGCGGATGCTGCCGCATCTGTCACGTCCTCCCGGCGTCGATCGACGACCCACAGAGAGCCCGGCAGTGTCTTCGCGTAGCTCTTCATTTCCGTAGCCAACTCGCTGACCTCGACCCCGCGTGTAAAGCGGCGGCGCTGATTCGTGACGACGCCTACGGACAGCGTCATGAGAGGAACTCGGTGCATCTGTCCACGGCGATCCTTGCCGAAAAAATATCCCACGCGCTGATCCTGTTGGGAATACTGCAACCCGATTAACTCGTCGAAGACTCGGATCACATCGTCGCACACGCGCGCCATCGCGGCAATGGGAACCGTGTACAAAAAATCATCGCCCCCGATGTGCCCGACAAAGCCGGATTCGCCACACAGCCCCTTGACCACGTCGTGTAAGATACGTGCGAGCAGTCGAATGACCTGATCCCCATTGTGGTAGCCGTAACGATCGTTGAACTCCTTGAAATGATCGAGGTCGGCATAGCACGCGGCGAAGCGATCGCCCGACGCCACACGTCGTGCGAGCTCGGCTTCAATCTCGCGGGTGCCGGGGAGGCGGGTAGACGGGTGCACGTCCGTGTCGCGATCGCTGCGGCGCAGCATGGCCGACAGTCGCGCAGCGGCCTCCAGTGGCCCGACGTCAATCCGAAGGACTTCGTCCGCGCCGGCAGCGAATGCGACCGCAAATAGTGGGTCGGGAACCAACAAGACGATGGGAATAATTGCGCTGTACGAGTCGCGCTTGAGCTGCGTGCAGGCAACGAGACTCGCAGTCTGCCAATCGTTGTCGCCACGTGCATCGATGACGATGGCGCGTGGACGTGCTCGAAGCGCCACGGCAAGGACGCCACTCGTCTGCCCGATGATCAATGGTTTGATTTGCGCTTCGCGCCACCAGGCATCGAGCCACGACGGTACAGCCTGACCGGCGGTCAGAAACACTACCGTCTGCTCGTACACCCTCGAGTACGTCATGTTGTCAGCGGGTCCGCATCCTGGGAATCGCAGGTCGCATATAACGACCGGTCTGTCGTCAGCGCCTGTGCCGGCGCGTATGCGCGCCGTCGTCATGCAGACGATCAGCCGGTGTGCCACGCCACGATGTAACGCGAGTCACGCGCGTTGCCTGTCCGGCGCACTAGGGTGCTCGGCTCGTGAAACGGACACTTGTGGTCATTTGGTGCCGCCCTTGGGCAGGATCGCCGATGGCTCGAATCGATGATTCGACGCCGTCAAGTTCGAGTCCGCCGACGCCGGCACCACCGAATCGCCGCAAGCGGACACTGATGTAAGCGTCAATGAGACTCACGAGATGATTCGCGCCCACTAACCCCGCCAGGTTTGTCGCGCGCTGAAAGCTGTCATTTTTGTTAGTGATCGTCTGCCGATATACGTCTTGCTGCAGCTGCGCGTCGCGCCAACTCCAGCGGAAATCATCTCGGACGGCCTCCGCGTGGTATTGGGCAAGCGCCCGTTTGTATTCGTCGCTCGTCACTGCCGGTGCGGTTCGCGCATCTCGCCAATACGTCTTCCGCGCCAGTAGCCAACGCGCGCCATTAAAAGTTGCTTCGTTTGTTTCAGGGTCGACGGCCCCACCAGGAACGCGATCATACACGCCGCTTTCGAGGAATTTTTCCATCGACTCGTAATAATCCCACGGTCCTTTCGGGAAGACCCCGCCAAACGATTTTCTCGCGACGTCAGCGGCGAGCGATTGATACAGGAAGCGTTGCCGATTTCCGTCACGCTGTGCCACCACCGCCTGTAACACGAGGAAGCCTTCAGCAACAAGATAGGCGTAGGCTCTCTGTTGACCCAGCACGGCCTGTCCAGATCCAGGAACGACAAGGGATGCGACTGGCGACCACCACGGTGCGCGTTGCAGGCGTGGCGGCGCACCTGCATGCGCGATGTTATCGCCTTTCCACGCCTCCTCGCAATCAGTACACGCGTGCAACGCGTTTGCTGACCCGTCCATCCAAGCGACGGTCGCCAAAGGTCGCAATGCGACCGGAGAAAACACGCCAGACTGCGCATGCGTGCCTACGGCCGAAAAAACCAGCAGCACGCAGACGGTCGACGAACGCCGCAAGCGATCTGCAAGTGTACGTCGTCGTGCGTTTGTTCGACACCACGATGAGGCGCGCACTAAAAGCGAACGCGCAGACTGACATACGTTGGAGTCTGTCCACCAATTCCGGAGGACAGGGCATCGAATCGCCGCGCGATATCAAGTCCGAACGCGCCACGTTCGAGGCCAATACCGATGGACGGCCCACCCCCTTCGCGCTGCTTCTTGTATCCACCACGAATGAATAGTTGATCACGGTATCCAAGCGACGCACCGAGGTTGAGCGCACCGATTAGATCGGAACTCAGTGCGGCGGCGTGTTGAGCGTCGGCAGATAAATCCAATGATGCGCCGACGTCGGTGAGTGCGCTGATGGGCATACGTGCCTTCGCGCCAACTTGGATGAGACGTGGCAGCGGATCGGCCTGCTCTTTGTCTTTCACCTGAAGGTCAGGTCCTAAATTGCGAACGACGGCACCTAGCGTGAATGGGATTTTCGTGACGACCGTGTACTGCGCACCGACGTCAACGGCGTATGTCTTCCCAGAAATATTGGTGACTGAGCTGCAAGATCCACTGCACCGAAATTGCAGCATCGCGTACTTCCCCGTGATGCCGATGTTGAAATGCTTACCAATTGGCGATGCGTATGACAACGCAAATAGATAATTGCGATTAGTGATGGTTCCAAACGCGATGTCGCCATTACCAACCGTCAGTGGTTGATCACCGAAGTCGACTTGATACGCGGACGCTGTTATGGTACCGAGGGCTTTCGACGGGACCGAGAAGGTGATCATGTCGTTTGTTGAGACGACGGTACGAGAGTCGTGGAACGCAAATTCTTTCTTCGGCAATCGCGCCAACGCCGCCGGATTCCACCACAGTCCTTCCGACCCTAAGGTGGTGTCGGCGGACACAGCTTCGCCTTGGCCAACTGCATGAGCGCCAAATGGCAATAGCAAGAAAAGTCCGCCATTGCTCTGTGCACAAAGTTTAGAGGCCGACACTAACGCGCACACAACAAACAGTGCGTGCACTGATCGTCGTGTGATTCGGACTCTTTCTCGCGTTACTAGAAAACGCAGGAGCACTCCGTAGCGGTGTGTAGCGACAGTCACGTACGCTCGGTGGGGTCGCCGTATCCGAGACGCAATACAGCACCGCGATTTTTACGCCAATTCGGTAGCACCTTTACCCAGAGATCGAGGTAAACTGGTTGGCCGACGAAGCGTTCAATTTTTTCGCGCGAGATACGTCCAAGTTTCTTGATTTGCTGTCCATTGGCTCCGATCACGATCCGTTTTTGGCTGTCCCGTTCGACGTGCAGCACTGCTCGAATGTATAACGGAGTCGACCCTTCCCGAAACTCCTCAATTTCACACGCGAGCGCGTGTGGTAGCTCATCGCCAAGCTGTTCAAGGGCGGTCTCACGGACGAACTCAGCGCAAAAGAATCGCACGGGTTGAGACGAGATCTCGTCGTCTGGATACAAATACGCACTCTCAGGCAACAGGCCTGTGATTCGGCTCACTAATACATCGATTCCGTCACCCGATGCGGCGCTCAATAGCACGGCCTCGGGATGCTGTAACAGTAGCGCTATGCGTGCTTCGGCTGTGAGGAGATCACTCTTGTTCAAGGCAAGGACGACAGGCGCACGCGGCGCGTGATCGAGGGAGGCGGCTTCAGCGAATGAGGCTACTCGATTGCGCGTTGCATCGACTACGTGAACGAGGACGTCTGCCTCTCGCACAGCCGCGAGTGCCGCGTTGCGCATGGCGCTGTGGAGGGTGTCACGCGGCTCAAGGAGGCCGGGCGTGTCGAGGATCACCATCTGTGCCTCATCCACGGTGCGAATGCCAACAACGCGGTGGCGGGTCGACTGCGCTTTACTCGAAGTAATGGCAAGTTTTTCACCTACCAATTGGTTGAGCAAAGTGGACTTGCCAGCGTTTGGATACCCGGCGACCGTGACGAACCCTGCTTTGGTCATGAGCGTGGAATGCGTTGTGTCGTTGTCGCGCGAGGGAATCGTGGCATGGTTTTGAAGAAGAATACGGAAACGACGAAGCCCCCGCCACTAGGTGACGGGGGCTTCGCAAAAGGTGCCGGCAACGGCCTACTCTCCCGCGGTCTCTCGACCGGAGTACCATCGGCGCTGCTTGGCTTAACGACCGTGTTCGGGATGGGAACGGGTGTGGCCCAAGCGCTCTA
>JAYTTR010000494.1:0-16167 GCA_043744935.1 Gemmatimonadaceae bacterium | reverse complement strand
CGTAAACGCCGCCGCGTCGCCGTCGACTTCCACCACCAGTGTGCCTGTTGCTTCCGTGAGTGCACCCAATCCTTCCGCGCGCAGCAGACGACCGTTTTCGATGAGCACAAACCCGTCGCACATGCGTTCGAGTTCGCCCAGGAGGTGCGAGCTGACCAAGACGGAAATACCAAAATCACGACCGGTGCGCTGAATCAGCGCGAGCATCTCGTCGCGACCGGCTGGATCGAGTCCATTGGTGGGTTCGTCGAGAATCAGCAAGCGTGGATCGTGTACCAGCGCTTGCGCAAGCTTCACACGCTGCGCCATGCCGGTGGAGTACCCGCCCATCGGCCGATAGCGTTCTTCGAAGAGCCCCACGTGTCGCAATACTTCGGCCGCGCGTTCACGTGATGCCGTCGCAGGAAGTCCAGAGCAGCGCGCAAGCCACGACACAAATTCTGTCGCATTCAGATCGGGCGGCAGACAATCGTGTTCTGGCATGTACCCGACCAGTGCCCGAATCGCATTTCGATCGCGCACAACATCGTGACCAAACACCGTCGCGGTGCCACTCGTCGGGTCCACAAGCCCTAACAGAATTTTGACGAGCGTGCTCTTGCCTGCACCGTTCGCGCCAACGAGTCCGGTAATGCCCGGCTGGATCGAAACGGTGAGCGCATCAAGCGCTATGACTGCGCCGTAGCGTCGCGACAGCGCGTCCGCCTCGATTATGGCGATGATTACTCCGCAGCAACGGCAAGCGTGTCTTCGGCACTTACCGGTAGCACGACACCCGCCTTTGCAGCGCGACGTTCAAGCGTGTCGCGATCGCCCAAGCTCCGCATCAATGCATCGGCTTCACGATTCTGCAAATAGCGACCCTTTTCCCACCCTTCCAGAATGCCTTTGGGTGTGCCGTAGCAGAGTTCCGCAAATTGCGGAATGGTGAGACCGAGTGATTCACGCAGCTGTCGAATGCCTTTGGGCGAGAGGAGTGCGTGCGCGTCACGAAGACGATCGGTTGCCGCCTTTTCTGCCGCATCGCGCTGTTCGATGGTGCGATTTTCATGCGCACATTTTTCACATTGAAAAAATTCGCGGGTGACTTCAGCCGCCATCCCACTGAGTCGCATGGTGACCGCTTCAGTTTGGAGTGCGTACCGGCCGCCGCAACCGCGGTGCAGGGTACCGTGCAGTGTCGCAAGACTCATAGAGGCAGTTCAGGAAGTGTCGCGCGGGGTGACTGAATCGTCGAAGATTCGCTACGTGGAAGGTATATGCGCCACCCACTCCATCGCTCCGGTTGGCTGTCATGCCCAGCTTCTGTCTCGTTCGTCAACCCGTGTTCGGCGCCAACGGCGTCTTGCTCGGCTATGAAATTCGCTTTCGTCACGCGGAAGATGGTCAGCACGCGTTTTCGCAGAGCTTTCTCACCGGATCATTCGACGTCGCTCGAGCGAATTTGCCGGCCTTTCTCACGGCGACGCGTGATCAGCTCCTGGACGACGCATTTCAGATGGGCGATCCGGCCAACGCGATTTTGTTGCTGCCGCCCGATCTTGCGGTCGACGACGACGTGGTGAGCGCGGTCGCGCGGCACGGCGAACGTGGGGGCTCCGTGGTGCTCGATGGGTTGACGGATACGGTGTCCCCGTCTGAGGTGCTGTTGCCGCATGCGGCGTGGGTACGGATCGACGTGCGACGGCACGGTGCAGAGGCACTCGCCCGCGTGTGTGAACGCGTGGTGGGAGTTGGCGCGACACGTTCCCGCACGACGCGATTGCTGGCCGGATATGTCTCGGATCAAGCGCAATTCGATGCGGCGACGGTGCTCAAGTTCGACGCGTTTCAGGGCATGTTTTTTAGTCGTGCCGAGCCGCTGCCGGCGGCCGATTTGCCGTCAACGACCGTGTCGGCGATGCGACTCATGGGATTGGCGCGCAACGAAAATGTGAAAGATCGCGAACTTGAAGACGTGATCTCGACTGACCCCGTGCTGACGTTCCAGTTGTTGCGTCTCGTGAATTCGGCCGCAACGGGTTTGCGCGGTGTCAGCTCCATCGGCCAGGCGTTGCGTCTCATTGGACGTTCGGCGTTTATGCGCTGGATGGCGGTCGCGGTCGCAGCGTCACGGCGTTCCACCAGTGGTGTCGATCAGGAATTGGTGCGACATGCGGTTGAACGCGGACGTTTGCTGGAGCAATTGGCCGGCGGTCCGCGTGATGCGGGTACGCTGTTTCTAGTTGGATTATTCTCGTTGCTCGACTCGGTGTTCCGGATGCCGCTGCCCGAGATTGTGTCGCGCGTCGCGTTGAGCGATGAGGCGACCGCGGCGTTACTGGACGGCACCGGCCCGTATGCGGACGCACTCGCGTTTGCCGATTCCTACGAGCTTGGGATGTTTGAACATGCGCAGGAGTTGGCGTCAGCCATGCACATTGATCCGGCAAAGTTGAACGACTTTTACACGACGGCGCTGTCGTGGACGGCGGAAACGTTGTCGCCATCGCTTGAGGGCGCTGCTCGCGCGTAAGCTCGCGCCGCACTAGTCTGCCAGTATGACTCGTCTCGTTCATTACATCGCCGTAAGCCGCGTGCGTGTGTGCTGCTCGCTGGTCGCGTTCAGTCTGTCGGGCTGCAGCACGCAAGACGCGCCTCAGTCAGTGCACACGCGCGACACGACGACGCTTCTTCCGCAACGCATCGCGTCACCTGGCGATCCATCGTGTCCACGTGACGGCCTCTGGAAGCCCTGTGCGCTGATGAGCCGCATGGTGCGCGCCGGCTTGGTGTTTAGTGCGACCGGCGACTCCACCAACGTTGCGTATCTCAAGCCACGCGGCATTCGCTATCGCGTGGGAAACAGCGCGTCGATGCTCGCGTTTTTCTATGCCGATACCGCGAGTGCGACGCGCGCGTTCAGCGCGTTGGACACCCTGCGACTCACGCCGCTTGGCGATACGATTGGCGCCTGGCCCTCGCGACCGACGGTCATTCGATCGGCGAATCTGTTGGTGGCGTTGTTCGATGCGGGTGGTACGCAGGCGGAGCGTATCGCGCTTGCCATCACGGCGGGCGCGCCGCAGCCGTCCATGGTGCCGGTGCTGCCGAAAGTGCCGGCACGTTGAACCATTTCTACGGTCTATGTTCGGTAAAACGTACTGTTTGGTTTACTATAGGGTTTTTTTGCGATAATGAGTAACATGGGCGAGCAATCTGCAGTTTTGCCTAGAAGTTTTATCGTCGTCACGCCATTTTTCTGCATAACGAGCACGGTTTCTCCAACACGTGATTGCGCGCTCGTCTCCACTATTTAGAGGTTTATCCGGCCATGGCTTCTCCAAACAATCCGCGCAGTATGGCGCTGCGCGAAGTCACAACGCGTCCCGTTCGTATCACCGCTCGTCCGGAAGAAAATGGCGTGCAACAGCCTGTCAGCGCCTGGTACGGCTGCAACACGCTGAGCCTCCGCCAGATGCGCGCGAAGCTTCCCAAATCCGTCTATCAAAAGCTCGCCGCCGCCATCCGGCTCGGCAAAAAGCTCGATTCCGATATCGCGCCAACCGTCGCGCAGGTCATCAAGGAATGGGCAATCTCACGCGGCGTGTCGCACTTCACGCATTGGTTTCAGCCGCAAACGGGACTGACGGCCGAGAAACATGATGCGTTTTTGAGCTTCGACGAGAACAAACTGCCCATCGAATCCTTCACGGGCGAGCAACTCATTCAGTCGGAACCTGACGCCTCGAGTTTTCCGTCGGGTGGATTGCGCGCGACGTGGGAAGCGCGTGGTTACACGGCGTGGAATCCGTCATCGCCAGTCTTTATTTCGGAAACCGGCGGCACGAAATATCTCTGCGTGCCCTCGGTGTTTATCGGGTATAACGGCGAGGCCTTGGATGAAGTGACGCCGTTGCTGCGCAGCTCCGACGTGTTGTCCGCGCGCGCGATGGAACTCCTCGAAATTATCGGTGACAAAGGCGTCTTGCGGGTCACGACGACGCTTGGCGCCGAACAAGAATTTTTCCTGATTGATCGCGCGCACTTTGCCCTGCGGCCCGATCTGATCATGGCCAATCGCGCGCTTGTCGGCGCGCCGCCACCGCGCGGTCAACAGCTCGAAGATCACTACTTCGGTGGAATTCCCGAGCGCGTGCAAGCATGCATCAGCGAGGTTGAGCTCGAGCTCTACAAGCTTGGCGTGCCGATCGTCACACGACACAACGAAGTAGCGCCGTGTCAGTTTGAAATGGCGCCGATTTTTGAGGACACCGACATCGCGACCGACCATAATCAGCTGGTCATGGCCATTTTGCGCAAAGTCGCACTGCGTCACGGTTTGCAGGCGATTGTAGCGGAGAAGCCGTTTGCGGGCGTGAACGGGTCGGGCAAGCATTGCAACTGGTCGATGGCAATCACATCGGACAACGATCTTGACGGCACGAACTTGCTCAAGCCTGGCAAAACGCCGCATCAGAATCTGCGCTTCTTGATGTTCCTGGCGGCGGTGCTCAAGGGTGTGCACAAGCACGCCGGTCTATTGCGTGCTGGTATTGCCACCAGCGGCAACGAACATCGACTGGGCGCCAACGAAGCACCGCCAGCCATCATTTCCGCGTTTGTGGGGAGCATGCTGACACGGGTGATCGAAGACATCGCTGCGGCAAAGACATCGCCAACGAACGCGGAGCAGGCGATGCTGAAGTTGGGTGTCGCGAAACTTCCTGAGGTCGAGCAAGACAATACCGATCGCAATCGCACGTCTCCCTTCGCATTTACTGGCGCGAAGTTCGAGTTTCGGGCGGTTGGTGGGTCACAAAGCATCGCATTCCCGGTGATGTTGCTGCAGGCCGCAGTAGCTGAAGCGATCAGCGATCTTACAGAAAAGTTGCGCAAGGAACTCAAGACCACCAAGAGCACGGACGACGCGGTGCTGAAAGTGGTGCGCGCCGCATTCAAGGAGACAGCGGCCGTGCGGTTCGAGGGCAATAACTATGCGGATGAGTGGGTGATTGAAGCGCAGCGCCGTGGCTTGCTCAACCTGCGGCGCACACCGGAAGCCTTGGCGCAGCTCACCACCGATGGTGCGAAGTCACTGTTCAAGTCGACGGGCATTCTCACGTCGGTCGAGTTGGAGAGCCGCTATCATGTGCGTCTCGAGCGCTACATCAAGGATATTTTGATCGAGTTGCACACCATCCAGGAGATGGTGGATACACAAATTCTGCCAGCGTCGTACGCCTACGTTGGGTCGATTGCCAGTGCTGCAGGCCAAGGCCACGCGGCGGGCATCAACGTGCAACCGTTAGTTGATGCGGCGAACGCAGCGAGCAAACTGGTCGCGACGTTGCAGAAGAAGCGGGCGGAATTGGCGAAGGTAACCACGAAGGCCGAAGCGTTGCATCATGATGCGGCGGCGCAGGCAGCGTATCTGACGTCCACGGGGTGCGACACGATGGGCGAAGTGCGCGATGCCGCCGATGCGCTGGAGCTTGTGGTGGGTGATGAGTATTGGCCGTTGCCGCGCTATCGCGAGATGTTGTTTCCGGTGTGACGCGGTTACTGCTGTTGTGTTCTGTCGTACAACGGGCCGACGCTTTCAAGCGTCGGCCCGTTGTTTTTCCATGCGAATGAAAACGACGTAAATGGCAATCCGTTTCGCACGCTACTCCCCAAGCGCCCTGACAAACAGCGCGCCGATGTCAAACGACAGTGCGTCCAACGCACCGTCCGCGCGCCACACGAATTGCTCATCAAGCAACTCTGCACGTTCGTCGTTCGGCAACCATCGCTCAATCACACGCGCCGATACGTCGACAATCCAGTATTCAACACCCATGCGCTGATACAACCGACGCTTCCGCACCCGATCTGTTCGACCAGAGCTCGGAGAAATAATTTCCACTACCAACAGCAACCGCGACGCCGCCTCCCAATCCACCGGCAGTTTTCCATCCACCGCCGGAACGACAAAGACATCAGGCTGCACCAACGTGAATGGATCCGGTTCAATTTCACCCGGGCCGTTGAGCACATACCCAATACCGTCACGCCGCACGTAGTCGCGCAGCAGCAGCGTGAGCTCCACCGCGACCGACTGATGCGAAAATGCCGGACCAGGACTCACAAAGAGTTCCCCGTCAATGACCTCGTACTGCTTACCCGGCTCGTCCGGAAGCGCTCGTACTTCCGCGGCGCTCCAACGATGTGATTCAATAGCAGACATGGCCATAGTATGCTCGGCTCGGCGAATTGTGTGCAAGGGTCCATGTCGCATGATCATCGACGTAATCATTGACACCATCACCATTCCGTTGCTGCGGCGTTCGTTACGATGCGCAAGCCTAGCGCACATCGCGCCCACAGCGCAGCATCTAGCTGCCACCACAAATCACGATATCGGACGCGCAATTTCTGCCCTCGGAGCGCCGCATGGGAACGATCGATATTGCCCAACGTCTCGTCGCCTTGATCGGCCCCTGGGACGGTGTGGACGTCACCCCCGCACGGTTCGGCACGGTCGAGTTTCGCGTACATCGCCGAGAGATCGGACACGTCCATGCGTCTGGCGTGGCTGACTTACCATTTCCCGTGCGCATGCGACGCGACCTCGTGTCAGCCGGTCGCGCTTCGGCACATTGCACACTTCCGCATTCGGGATGGGTAAGTTTTCGCATTCGTACAGAAAATGATGTTCCGGCCGCAGTAGAACTTTTTCGACTTAACTACGATCGGCTACGCGGGCTCGACGCGCGCGGACGCGATCCACGAAGTGGCTTGTCACCGACCAGTGGCAGCATGTCCATACTCAGCGATCATGCTGCCGACGATTTACCAGCGTAGTGCGTATTAGGTGTACAAACGCGCATCGCCGCACGACCCAATCGTTTCCACGACTGCCCGGACTCTCATCAATGTCACTTCAGCCGTTGCCTGTTTCTACCACTGCACGACGCAGATTCTGCACACCGTTCATCGCGCTGACCCTCGCACTACCCGTCGCTGCGCATGCACAAGACCGACTCAAAACCATGCCGGGTTACGAACAGTACCAGCGCATGGCCAATCAAATTCCGGGATCCGTCAAGCCGGGCGCCGTCACAGTTCAGTGGGCGGCCGACAGTCGAAGTTTTGATTACACGCTCGATGGCGCACGTTTGCGCTTCGACGTTGCGACACGCAAAGCCGCACCGACATCAAACGAAACCGCAGGAGCAAACGGGCGCGGAGGGCGCGGCTTCGGTGGGGGTCCCGCACGCGGACGTCAGGTCACGTCTGCATTGTCACCCGATAGCACGCGCAAAGCGTTTTATCGCGACCGCAATTTGTACGTGAGTGACACGTCAGGTCGCAACGAATTTGCCATCACGATCGATGGCAGTGAAGCCAAGCGCATCAAGTACGGCACCGCGTCGTGGGTGTACGGTGAAGAGCTCGGACAGATTACCGCCATGTGGTGGAATCCTGCGGGTACCAAAATCGCGTACTATCGGTTCGATGAAAGCCCCGTGAAAGACTATTTCGTGGGCATGGATCAAACCAAAGTGCAATCGGCTGTCGACGTCGAAGCGTATCCGAAAGCCGGCGCACCGAATCCAGTGGTCGACGTGTTTGTGTACGATGTTGCCACGAAGCAAACCGTCAAGCTGGATGTCCGCGATGGGAAGCCGTCAGCGAATGATGTCGTGGGGTATTACGTCTATCACGTCGCGTGGTCACCCGATGGAAAATCGCTCACGTTCAATCGCACCAATCGTCGACAGAACACGCTCGACTTCACCACGTGTGATCCGGACAAGGGATCCTGTCGTGTTGTTGTCCACGAGGAGTGGCCGAACAGCTGGATTGAGAACAACCCGTCCATCCAGTATTTGGCCGATGGACAACGATTTATCTGGGCGTCGGAACGGACCGGTTTTCGCAATTTCTACTTGTACGACATGACTGGCAAATTATTGTCCACGCTCACGAATCACGCGTTCGAAGTCGCCAACGTCGTCAAAGTGGATGAACTCGCGAAGACGATATGGTACATGGCGCGCGACGGCGACAATCATATGAAGATGCAACTGCATCGCGTTTCGCTTGACGGTAAGCTCGATCGTCGACTGACGGAGGTCACGCTCAACCATTCGCCGCAGATTTCGCCCGACGGCAAGTGGTTTGTCGACGTCGCGCAAACACACGATCAACCACCAAGCACCAGTCTCGTCGAGGTATCAACGGGCAAGGTGGTCGCGGAGTTGGCAAAGAGCGACATGACCAAATTTGACGCTCTCAAGCTGCAACGCGCAGAACTCTACACGTACAAAGCGGGTGACGGCGTCACCGATTTGCACGGACTGATGTTCAAACCGTCCAACTTTGACGCGAGCAAAAAGTACCCAGTGCTTGTGACTGTGTACGCGGGTCCTGCAACCAATGGCGCACGCGAAACGTTTTCGTTGCCGAGTGCGCTGACGGAATACGGATTTATTGTGTTGTCGCTCGATTCGCGCAGTGCCGCGGGTCGCGGGAAAAAGTTTCTGGATGCCATTTATCAAAAACTCGGCACCGTTGAAATCGACGATCAGGCGGCGGGCGTGACGGCGTTGAAGAATCGACCGTACGTCGATTTGCAGCGTGTTGGAATTTTCGGCACATCGTACGGTGGATACGCGTCGGCCATGGCGATTCTGCGATATCCCGCAGTGTTTCAGGCAGCGAGTGCATCATCGGCCGTCACCGACTGGCGCAACTACGACACGATATACACCGAACGCTACATGTGGATTCCGCAAGAAAATGCGGGCTACGAAGAAGGGAGCGCTGCGAAGTTCGCGGACAAACTTACGGGACGCCTGATGATTTATTTCGGAACCGCCGACAACAATGTGCATCCGTCCAACACGATGCAGTTGGTCACGGCGTTGCAGAAAGCCGGCAAATCGTTTGAGCTCCAGGTGGGTCCCGATCAAGGGCACACCGGACTGAATCAGGCGCGGATGATGGAGTTTTTTATCGAGAACCTGGTACTCAAACCCGCGCCCAATCGCGCGGCGATGTGATTACCGCGGCGTGAATGAATTCTGCTCCGGCTGCGGCACGATGATCGCTTGCGCCGGAGCAACGCCTTCACCCAAGGCTGGTTGGTCAGTGCGTTTGGATAAGAGTTGCGTCACAAATCGCTGGCCCTCGGAGACACGTTCGATCTCGATGGCAATTGAATCGACCGCCTGCTCCATGCGCTCGAGGCGCGCCGCGTTCTCCATCAATTGCGGCGACGGTTTTGGGATGGTCGACCGTCGAAAAATTGAACGCGCTACGGCAATCGCGATTGGTGCCAGGACGGCCAGCGTGAAGACGATGGAGATCGCCGTGATTTGTCCGGAGCCCAACTTACCTCCATTGCGTGATGCAGCGTTGTCCGCTTCAGTGGTTGCAATAAGCGCACCTGGTGCCGCAGCCAATTGTCGACCGTTCGACGCGATGTCCGTCTCCAACTGCGCAATGCGCTGATCCATCACCAACAGGCGCTGTTCGATGCCCGTTCGAGCCGGACCATCGGGACTCTTCACGAGCGCGCGCGCGACCTCATCGCGCCGCGATTGTACGGACGTGAGTTGCCGAGACAGCTCGGTACGTTTTGCCTTGAGCGCGTCGACGTCTGCCTCCGTGACCGGGCGAGGTTGGACCTCCGACATCGGCACGTTAATCAAGGTCGGCGCGGTCGGAGGTGCGGGAGGCGCCGGAATGGTGGGTGCGACTTTGGTGACTTGCATGACGAAACCTACGTTGGGAACGAAGAGGCGGTTACAGGCGCACTGGCATCACTTTGCCCTGCTCCACAGTATTCCGTTGCCAGCGTCTCTGTCTTCCGACTCATTCTCCGTACCGCCGATGACCACGATTGCTCCCTCCCTGGATGTGACAACCCTTCTCGACGAGGCGCGCGCGCTTGCGCCGCAGGTGGTTGCGTGGCGCCGCCATCTTCACATGCATCCCGAGGTGGCGTTTCACGAACACGAGACCGCGCGGTTCGTGCGCGACATACTTGGCACGATCGATGGCATTGCGGTCACGCGTCCAACGGAAACAAGTGTGATGGCGGTGTTGCAAGGCGGGCGGCCCGGGCCCGTCATTGCCGTGCGCGCCGACATCGATGCGTTGCCAATTCTCGAGGAAAACGACATTGGTTATCGCTCACAGGTAAACGGCGCCATGCACGCCTGCGGACATGATGGACATACCGCCATCGTACTCGCGTTGGTCATGCTGTTCGCACGTCATCGCGAGGCATTGCATGGCGAAGTGCGATTCTTTTTTCAGCATGCCGAAGAGCTTGTGCCAGGCGGCGCCGAAGAAATGGTGAACCAGGGCGTGATGGACGGGGTAGCGCACGTGATCGGATTGCATTTGTGGTCCACGTTACCGTGCGGTTTGATCGGACTGATTTCCGGACCCGCTATGGCGGCGCCGGATAATTTCCAATGCCACATCATCGGCAAAGGTGGCCATGCGGCCGCACCGCATGAAGCGGTCGACCCGATCGCCGTTGGCGCACTGGTCGTCACCGCACTCCAGCAGATTGTGTCACGCGCGCTGAATCCGCTCGACCCGGTGGTGATTTCTGTCACGCAGTTCATGGCCGGCAGTACCTACAACGTCATTCCCAATACCGCGTATCTCGCGGGTACGGTTCGTACATTTGACGCGAACTTGCGAACGCGCGTGCCGGAACTCATGGAGCGTGTCATCAAAGGTGTCACGGAAGCGCACGGTGCAACATACGATTTCGCACTCGAGCGCGGCTATCGACCGGTCGTCAATGACCCGGTGCTTACGACTCGACTGGAGCAGGTCGTCACGCGCACGTTCGGCAACGAGACGCTCTTCCCACTTCGGCCGACCATGGGTGGTGAAGATTTCTCGGCCTACCAGCAGAAGGCGCCCGGTGTGTTTGCGTTTATCGGCGCCGGCAATGTGGCGGAGGGTGTCGCGTTTCCACACCATCATCCGCGGTTTCAAATCGATGAGCGTTCGCTGGATATCGGCCTGCGTTATCTCGTCGCCGCAGCGTTCGATCTCCTCAGTGAACCATGCGATGATCGCGAGCGCGTGATTTAATTTTCGCGCAGAATGCCCGCTCGCAAGAAAAATGCTACCCGACGTGAACATCGGTGGCGCGGCATTGGCGATGAATGTCGTTGCGATGGTGGCGGTGAGTGCGATACGGACCAGACAAAGAACATTCGGCGAAGCGCTAGCTCAGCGTGAGGCTGTGCTCTAGTTTCGCGGTACCTCAGCGTGTTGGTCCCGCACGGCAACGCAGTGCTCTCACAGTGACAGCTCGACCAGGAGATCATCTGTATGTTCAAGATTACAGCGCGCTGGACGCTCGCTACGACCGCCGCCACATGCGTCGCTATATGCGTCGCGTTGTCGGCAAGTGCTGGCGCACAGGCCACCATGGCCTCGTGCAAGGACGGTTCGACCGCTGCATCGGGTAAAGGCGCGTGTAGCGGACATGGGGGCGTTGACAAGAAGGCAACGAAGGCTGCAGCCGCCGCGATGAAATCGCCGACCGTAGTTGCACCGAAAACTGCATCGGCAATGACCAAACCCGTTGCCGCTCCGACACCCGCGCCGATGGCAAAGCCCGCACCGGTCGCGAAGCCGACTGCGGCCGCCGTCGTCGTGCCACCAATGGCGAAGCCGTCCATGCCGACACCAATGAGCGCACCGAAAATTGCGGCGCCTGCAACCGCGAGCAATAAGGGACCGCCGACGGCAAAGTGCAAAGACCAATCAATGTCCTTCGCGAAAGGTCACTCCGGTGCGTGCAGCAGACATGGTGGCGTTGCAGAATGGCTCGACGGTACCGCGAAAAAACCGTAGTGCTTGCCTGATCGCGTACCGGATACGACAACATGTCGCATCCGGTACGCACCATCAACGGTCTTTCTTTTTCACGAGAGTCTTGCCGTTTACTGACTCTGCTTCAACCACCACGCCGCCAAATATGTGAGAGCGTGTTTTACCTTTGGCGCTCACGTCATCGCCGACCGCTAATCGCAATCGTTCCATGCCATCGGCTTTCATATGCACAAAATCTCCGCTTTCCAGCACAACGCCGTTGGGCTCGCCGTGTTTCGCAAAGTTCAAGTACTTCACCTTGCCAATCACTTTTGACCGACCGTTGGCATCGCCGCCAATACTCAACGGCCTACCGGCTTGGTTGAGCACGGCATCTAACCGAAACACGTGATGCAGTTCGTCGTTATCGCTTTCATCCTCGAGCCCAACACGAACCGTAACGCGATCACCGGGTCGCAATGATCGCGCGAGCGCGTCGCCGCATTCCGGCGGTACCACAATTTGGACCGGCGCATCATCCTGCGAGATGAACAGCCCTTCAACCGCACCCTTCGGACTGAATACAAATTGGAGTAGCGTTCCCGACAGCGTCTGCGTTTTGGCACCGCGCAGCTTGGATTGGCGCACTCGTGTTGGCACGGAAGGAAATTTCGTCGTCGCTTTTTTGATCGGCATGGCGATTGTGCAGGAGAACGTTTGCGCTTTGGCGTGGTATCACCTCGCGCGTCGCAGGAGCCGTGCCATTCGGGATGACGGAATTCTTATCTCGCTAATTGGTTGGTAACGCTGGTAGGTTTTGTCAGTTGCTGTTCACTTCTCACCCGTACCGTCCCCACTTATGCGCATTCCATCGCCCCGCCGTGTCTTCGTTGCGGCAGCCATGCTGCTCACCGTGGCCACTGTCACTGCTACCGCACAACGTGCCTTTGCTGATGTCTCTGGCAAGTGGCTTTTTAGTGTCGCCACGCCAGATCGTACGCAGGAGTCAATCATGACCCTCAAGCAAGAGGGCGATGTATTGACGGGCATCGTAGAAATCGAACAGATGGGCACGAGAAACCTCGCTGGCTCAGTGAAGGGTGACACCGTGCGCTTCGCGTTCTCGATCGACATGCAGGGCACACAGCTCGACCTTCGTGGCGCCGGATTAGTCCAGGACAAGGACAACTTCACTGGTCAGCTCGAACTGCCAAACGGCATGGGTATGTTTCCGTTCACGGCGAAACGTCAGCCGTAGTTCTGTCAGTGCTCTGCACAGCACCGCGCACGTGAAGGCGGCGCCGAGCAATTGTTCGGCGCCGCTTTGATAATGATCAGGTCAGTCCATTTATGCCGCTGCAACGGGAAAGCACGCCCGCAACGCTGGCGGAATGCGCGTTACGCGTCCCGTGGAACGACTCAGCAAACACCACAGCGTGCGTGCCTTGGTTAACACATGACCATCTGCACTGCGCACGATTTCTGTAAACCGTTCGAACCGGCGTGAGTCAATGGCGCCAATCCACGTGCGCGCGGTGATCGCGTCGCCCGGCAACGCCGCGTGTTTGTAGTCAATCTCATGGCGCGTGGCCACCCATCCATACTCTTGCTGCAAGGCAGGCGTTGCATTGGCTCGCCAGTGTGCGATGGCAACATCCTGCACCCACCGCAAATACACGACATTATTGACGTGCTGCATGTCGTCGATATCCTCGGGCAGAATAGCAATTGGAATTTCGAACATCGACGATGTCATCAGCGTCGTGGCGGCTTACGCCGCGAGCTCGCGCAGCGCTTTCACGAACGAATCGAGCTCGTGCGTTGTTGTGAAGACGTGCGGCGTCACGCGTACGCCGGCAACACCGTTGCTGTTGATCGCGACCGTGAAGATGCGGTATTTGTCGAGCAACGTTTTGGCTAAATCACCGGGCTTCATGCCGCGTACGCCAACGTTCGCAATGGCGCAGGAGCGCTCCGGCTGCACGGGCGTATTGACGACGATGTTGGCGTGACCGCGCACTTGGTCCGTCCAATACCGCTGGAGATAGCGTAAGCGCGCACTCTTGCGTGCGATGCCAATTGACTCGTGAAAGCGTACTGCATCCTGAATCGCCAGGTCCGTCGCGACAGGATGCGTACCCGTGTGGTTAAGTTTGGAAATATCACCATCTGCAAAACTCGCGTCTCCAAACATCTGCCACAGGCCTGCAATGCGATCCTGGCGCACGTATAACAGCCCGGCACCGAGCGGTGTGCCGAGCCATTTGTGCAGACTGCTGGCGTAGTAGTCAACGCCACCGAGATCGTCGATCCTGAAATCGAGTTGCGCGAACGCATGCGCGCCATCGACCATCACTTGCACATTATGTCGATGCGCCATCTCCACCACTTTGCGCACCGGCAAGATCTGGCCGGTGATATTGATCATG
Source organism: Gemmatimonadaceae bacterium (assembly GCA_043744935.1). Classification (GTDB taxonomy): domain Bacteria; phylum Gemmatimonadota; class Gemmatimonadetes; order Gemmatimonadales; family Gemmatimonadaceae; genus Gemmatimonas. Next base: position 1,921 of record JAYTTR010000494.1, on the reverse strand, counting down.
TGGCACATCATGATCAGCCGAGTGTTTGGCGTGATGGCACGCGCATACACTTCGACAATCTCGTCATCGGACGTGGGGTGCAATGGCACCGTGACGAGCGTGTTCACCACACCATGTCGACGCGCTTGCAACTTGAACATATCGATCAGCGACCCGTAGTCATGTATGGCCATGATCGCTTCGTCGCCCGCATGCCAGTCGAAGCCATTGATTACCGTGTCAATCGACTCGGTGGTATTGCGCGTGATAATCACTTCGTCGACCGACGCGCCCAACAGTCGCGCCACTTCTTTTCGTGAAGCGAGCTTGTCCGCTACTTGCGCCGTGCGCATGTAATGGGACGAGACCGCATTGATATGACGAATGTGCGCGACGTAGTGCTCGAGTACGTCGTTGGACGCCAACGAAAAATATCCATGCTCCAGTTGAATGAAGTCTGGCGTGACCGCATAACCTTGGCGTATGCCATCCCAGAAATCATCATCGCGTGCTAACTCCTGCGGCGCATGATGCGCGACCTGCGCAAAAACGCGCTCGAGTTCGGCTAGTGGAAGCACCGCATATGAACAAGTAGCGGCGGCGATGGATTGGAACAATTGACGCTTGCTGAGTGGTAGCATCGCTCAATCCTACGGCGCAACTGTGCGGCCGTCCAGCGTTGGCGCGGCTCCACTTTTTTCCTACTATTCCATATGAGTCTTCCAGTCGGCACCGAGGCACCAGCGTTTACACTGCCGTCCACGCCGGACCAATCCGTTTCGCTATCGGATTTTCGCGGACAAGCGGTGATACTCGCGTTCTATCCATCCGATTGGAGTCTGGTGTGCGGCGACCAAATGGCGCTCTACAACGAGATCCTGCCCGAGTTTCAAAAACATCACGCCGTCTTGCTCGGTATTTCGGTTGACGGCGTATGGTGCCACAATGCCTTCGCGGCCGATCGACATCTACACTTTCCACTGCTCGCAGATTTTGAACCGAAGGGTGCCACAGCGCGCGCGTATGACGTTTATCGCGAACACGAAGGTACGTCCGAACGCGCACTTTTCGTGATCGATTCGCTTGGCATCATTCGCTGGAGTTATGTCTCGCCGGTTGGTGTGAACCCCGGTGCTGGCGGTATCCTCGACGCGCTCGACACGCTGGCGGCCGCGTGAACTCGCGCAGCTGCGTAGCTACGAGCGCAACATGACATCGCACCACGCGGGTTCGCTACAGCCTCCGGTACACGAAGGCGATCACATTGCCGGCGACATAAACGCGCCGATCACGTTGGTGGAGTACGGCGACTACCAGTGCTCGCACTGCGCGAGCGCACACCCAATTATCGCCAGCATTCGACGCAGCATGGGATCAGAATTGCGATTCGTTTTTCGGAACTTTCCCCTGAGCGAAATGCACCCTGACGCGCTCAACGCAGCCATGGCGACTGAAAGCGTTGCCGCGCATCACGACGCGCCGATGTACTGGGCCATGCACGATATGATTTATGAGCACCAGCAGGATTCTGCCGTGGCACTCAGCGATGTGCATTTGGCAAAATATGCAGCGACGGTTGGTGCGAACGCAGTGCAAGTCGCGCAGGATCTTGCCGACAACACCTTCGCGGAACGCGTGCGCGCTGACTTCTTGAGCGGTGTGCGCAGCGGCGTGAACGGCACGCCCACGTTTTATATCAACGGCGTACGCTTTGATGGTGATTGGAACGATGAGCACACATTCATCGCGTCACTGAAACAGGCGAAAGCCGACCTGCCGCACGGCGCGCCTCATACGCCTTGAGGTGCGTGAATGCGAGTGACAGCATCGTGTCGTCCACGCCATGATGACGCGCGCGCTCCAGCATGAAGCCCACAATGTGATCGCTCTCCACCGCCCCGCCCGATTCGAGATCGCGTAACATCGACGCGGTCATGCGGCT
>JAYTTR010000493.1:0-4113 GCA_043744935.1 Gemmatimonadaceae bacterium | reverse complement strand
CAGGCCTCGACGCAACGACTGGAGACATTGCGCCGGGCAGCGTCGCCGCGCATCGCACGCTGAGTTTTGGCACAGCGAAACGCGGTCAACTGATCGCGCGATCACATGTTGGTGCGTTGCAAATCCTGGATACAGGTTTGCGCGGTACCGTCGCGCTCGACGACGATGCGTGGTGCATGGCCGATGATGCGGTACTCGCGCGCACGCTGCCACCCATTGCGTGGAATGCGCACAAGGGGACGCGCGGTCACCTCGCGCTTGTTGGTGGCGCGGATGGTATGGCGGGCGCCATCATGTTGGCGACACGCGCGGCACTGCGCTCGGGGTGCGGGCTCGCCAAGGCGTGGGTTGACGCTCAGGGCGTTGCGGCGATGCAGCAAGCCGTACCGCAGGCGATTACGCACTCGTGGGCATCGGATGAAGTGGCGCAATCGGCACGGGTGGATGCATTGGCCATCGGGCCTGGACTTGGACGCACTCGCACTTCGTTTGCGGTGTTGCTCCGTGCGTTGCGGGAAAACGTCGAACGTCCCGTTGTTCTTGATGCAGACGCATTGACGTTGCTGACGATGTTCAACCCCGATGGTACGGTGGCCGCGCACGGGCATGATGCAGCGGCCGTGTTACGCGCCCTGACAGTATCCGCGCCACAGTGCGTGATCACACCGCACCTCGGTGAATTTGTCGCGCTCTCGGATGTGTCGTCGACAATGGACTGGCAAACGCGCAGTGATGTTCTGCGCGATTTCGCGAAACGCGCCAACGTGACGGTGCTGCTCAAAGGAACGCCAACGCTCATCGCGACGCCTGATGACCGACCCGTAACCGTGATGGCGCGCGGCAACGCATTGCTGGCGACGGGCGGCAGCGGTGATATTCTCACGGGGATCATCGGCGCCCTGCTTGCACAGGATGTATCGGGGCACGATGCTGCGATGCTCGGCGCGACCGCGCACGGACTCGCCGCAGAGTTTGTAGTTGCAACCAATAATACCATTCGTGGTCTCGCGCTGGACGCCGTCCTCGACGCGCTGCCCGCGGCATGGAACGAGATAACGCGCGCGTCGGCACGTTCGCCGAGTGTGTTGGCGAGTTTTCCTGCACCATGGCAATAGTCGGATGCTGAATACTCCACGCGTGCTTCGCGCACGCACGCTTGCCATGTGGGTCACCACCGCGCTCAGTACAACCGTGGTTGCGTGCGCGACTACTGGTAACAGTGCGACGGGTTCCGGTAGCGGCAGTTACAATCGGCGTGACGAACGGCAATACATTGGCAGCTTCAGTGACGTGCTGGCTGTCGCGGTCTCGCGTCGCTACGTGTTTTCTGCCACACCAAGTGGTGTGGGTATTTATGATCGAGTGTTCAACACGTGGAGCGCACCGCTCACGCGTGAGAATGGACTGACTGACGCGCGCATCTCATTCATGGCGGGTGATCCAGTCGAGGATGCGGTGTGGATTGGCGTGCCGGGCGCGGTGGTGATGTATCGGCCGCAAGTCGAGCAGGTGCAGCGCACGATTATTCCCGGCATCCCGGACTATATCGCGTTCGATAAAAGCGGCACTGGCGACGCGTATGTGCGCGCGGGTCGACAATGGACGCGTGTTTCTCGCGCCGGAATTGCGTTTGGCGTGTCAAACCCGCCGGCCGCGAGCACACTGGTGCTGCCAAAAACGCTCACCGATTTATACGCGCAATTTCCAGTCTTGCGATCGTCGCAATCACTACTCTTTCGCAACCAACTGGGCGACCGTGCGCTGCGATCGTATGCGATCAGCAGCGGCGCGTCATCGCCAGAACGCGCGAGTGAGGTGTGGCTCGGTACAAATGGCGACGGCCTGTACAAAGTAGATCCAACATTTCAGCAAGCAACGCCTCTGCGGTTTGGTCCAATTGAAAGCGGGATAGGTGCGCTCGCGCTTGCCTCGGATGGGGTGTGGAGTGCAGGCCTCGGCGAATCTCGCATCCGCGGCGGTTTGAGTTTCGCTCGCAATGATTTGCAGCGATGGCGCTGGGTGGATGGCACGATCAGCGTGCCGCTGGCGGGCGTGCGCACGCAAGCAATGTCGTTGCGTGCGCAACGAGCGTGGCTCGCCACGGATCGCGGCCTTGTGCGTGTGCGGCTTGACGCCGGCGAAGACGTCGCAACATGGACCACGTTGGACGGCATGCCGGACGATCGCGTGTACGCAGTGTCGGCACGTGGAGAAGGTGCGTGGGCCGGCACAGCGCGCGGACTTGTGTGGGTGAATGACAGCGGTCCGGCACGCGATCGAAAAACGCGCGGCCTTGGCATGCGGGTGATGGAAGGCGCCGCGATTTATGCGCTGCAGCAAATCGGTGACACGTTGTGGATGGGTACGTCGGACGGATTGGTCGCGATGCCGGGCAACGGTGCTGTACTGCGTCCGTCCGGCATCGATCCAGCGCTGCGCCGACCAATTCGCGCGCTGGCGTGGAGCGACACGGTGTTGCTCGCCGCAACAGACGACGCCGTCTTGCAACTGGCGCCGAAGGGCGGCGCGGAACCGTCGCGCGTCATGGCGCTCGATGTGCGGCAAGTGGGAACCGTCACACGACTCGCGATCGATGATCGAACGATATGGCTCGCGGGCAGTAACGGCGTGTTGATCTTGGCGCGCAACAGTGGCGCAACGCGACTATTGCGAATTCCCGCCGACTTGCCGGGCCCCGCGCTCGACGTGGTCGCGAGTCGCGACTGGTTGTGGATTGGCACGCCGTTCGGACTTGTGCGATTGCGACGTGTCGGTGATGGCGGTTTGCCGTGAGCGACGAGGTAACCACGCGCGCGCATCAGCCCATGGGTCCGGGCCGCGAATTTGACATGATCCGAATATTGATGGCGCAGTGGGGCGCACTGGCGGTTGATATTGGCGACGACGCTGCGGTGTTACGGACACTTTCGCACGAGATCATCGCGACCGGTCGCGAGCTCGTCGTGAGCACCGATGCATGCGTTGAGGGCACGCATTTCTTGCGCGGTTGGATCACACCGCACGAGATCGGCGCTCGTGCCGTTGCGGCGGCCTTGAGCGACCTCGCGGCCATGGGTGCGCGTGCGGATGCGCTGCTCTTCGCCTTTGTCGTACCGGAGCAATGGCGCGCATCACTGGTCGAAATCGCCGACGGCATTGCCGGCGTGGTACAACCAACGGGCGCGAAGATTGTTGGTGGCAATTTGAGCCAGGGTCACACCTTTTCGATCACGACTACAGTGATTGGCTCCACACGGCACGCGGTTGCGCGCCGCGGCGCTCAGCGTGGTGATCGTTTGCTCGTGACGGGTACCTTGGGTGGGCCAGGGCAGGCTGTGGCGGCGCTGTATGCAGGTCAGGAGCCGTCCGCATGGGCCCGTGGTCGATTTGTTGGTCCTCGGCCGCGATTGCGCGAAGGAATGGCGCTGGCGGCGGCGGGCGTACACGCGATGATCGATATTTCAGACGGACTCGTAGCGGACGCGCGTCACCTTGCCGCCGCGAGCGCCGTGCGGTTGCGAATCGATGCCGCGTGCATTCCAATCGGACCACAGGTGGACGTACTGGCAGCGCTGCGCAGTGGCGAGGAATATGAGCTGCTCATGGCCGCGTCCGCCGCAGTCGCGACGCAGCTCCGCGCGCGCTGGCGTGACCAATTTGATGTATCGCTGACCGACATCGGCGAGGTCGTCGGCGTCGAAGCGGGCGGTGCGGTAGAGATATTAGGGGCGCCCGAAGCCGTCACACGCGTTGAATTCGTCGCTGGGCACGACCACTTTACGGAGTGATCCGCACCGCGATAACCATGCTGGCCCTGTTGTTCGGGACGTTGCTCTTCGGCTCCATCGTACTGCTCGCGCAGTTGGTGGGCGCGCCGCAGGGGCCTGGCAGCGTGTATGAGCGCGCGACACGTGGCTGGGCGTCGTGGCTCCTCAAGGCGGCTGGTGTTCGAGTGGTGGTGCATGGTGGCGAAAATCTCGCGGTTGGTGCGCCACGTGTGTTCATCGCGAATCACGTCAGTTGGTTTGATATTCCCGCCATGATTCACAGCTTGCCGCACTACGGATTTGTGGCGAAACGCGAGCTAGCCAACATTCCATTGTTTGGTGCCGC